>CP031964.1:609630-914446 GCA_003443635.1 Flavobacteriaceae bacterium
AATATAACTTGCATTACTTAATAGCTAATAATTAGTGCTTTACGAATTAATTTTTAAAAATAAATTAAAAGATGAAGTACTAGGATAATAGTTGTTTTTAAGCACTAACCAACATCAATTAGAAAATGAAAAGACATATAGTTGTTTTTTTACTTGGATTAGTTTCTACATTTTCAATTTCTGCACAAAGACCCCTTATAAAAGGGAGTATTAAAGATGCTTCATCCCATAAACCAATTTCAGAAGCAACAGTTATTATTGAGAACACATATTTTTCAATTCAAACAAATGTTTTTGGAGAGTTTGTTTTTTTATATGGCATTCCATTAGGAGAGCAAATTTTAAAAATATCTAAAGAAGGATATGTAACAAAACGATACCCTATTGTTGTTAATAAAGGTAGAACAATAAATCTTACAGATATAACTTTAGAATATGATTTAAGTGATCAATCAAATTCATTTATTCTAACACTTTCTGATGATGAACTCAACTCAGAAGATGGATTTATAGACAACATTTCTGGTCTTTTGCAATCGTCAAGAGATGTATTTTTAAATGCAGCAGCTTTCGATTTCAGTACGACATTTTTTAGACCTAGAGGATTAGATAATGCTAATGGAAAAATACTTATTAATGGTGTCGAAATGAATAAACAGTTTAATGGAAGGCCTCAATGGAGCAATTGGGGAGGGTTAAATGATGTGTTGCGTAATCAAGAGTTTACAATGGGTTTTTCTGCAAATGAGTATAATTTTGGTGATATAGCTGGAACTACAAATATTATAATGCGAGCTACTAAATATCGTAAAGGCGGACGTTTTTCTTCTGCTGGTGCAAACAGATCATACCAAGGAAGATTAATGGCGAGTTATAATTCAGGGATATTAAAAAAAGGCTGGGCGTATTCAGTTTTAATATCACGACGTTTTGGAGAACAAGGTTTTATTGAAGGAACATTGTATGATGCTAACTCATTTTTTGCTAGTGTAGAAAAACAAATTAATAATAAACATAGTCTAAATTTTCTAGGAATTTATGCTAAAAATAGAAGAGGACGTTCGACAGCATTAACTGATGAATTATTTGAATTAAAAGGGAGAGATTATAATCCTTTTTGGGGAATACAAGACGGTGAAGTTAGAAATACTCGTGTTAGAGAAATTGAAGAGCCTATTTTTATGCTGAGCCATTTTTGGGAAACATCTTCAAAAACAACATTAAATACAAATATAAGTTATCAATTTGGGAAAATAGGAAACACTAGAGTAGATAGTGGAGGAGCCCAGTTATTTACAGATCAAAACGGGGATGAAGCGTTTTTTGGAGGAGCAAGAAACCCAAATCCATCTTATTATCAAAACCTACCGAGTTTTTTCTTGCAAGATTCAAATCCATCTCCTCTAGATTTTCAAAATGCATTTTTAGCCGAACAACAATTAATTAATGATGGGCAGTTTGATTTTGAAACGTTATATAGATCAAACACAATACAATCTAAAGCAGGTAATAATGCTACATTCATAATTCAGGAAGATAGAAATGATGATATACAATTATCTGTTAATTCTATTTTGAACTCTAAATTAACAGATCAAGTCATATTAAATGCATCAGTAAATTACAGAAAATTAAAAAGTGAAAATTTTGCGAATGTAAAAGATCTTTTGGGAAGCACAGGGTATTTAGATGTTGATAATTTTGTTGAGGATGATATCAATATAACGCTAGGAGATATAGCACAAAGTGATTTGCGAAATCGAAATAGAATTGTCACAAAAGGTGATCGCTATAAATATAATTATAAAATTGATGCTAATGTTTTAAATGTGTTCATACAAGCACAGTTTAAATATAATAAAATAGATTTTTATTTAGGAATGAGTATGTCTCAAACTGATTACCAAAGAAATGGATTATTTGAAAATGGGAATTTCCCAGGCAATACATCTTTTGGTAAAAGTGAGAAACTTAACTTTTTTGATTTTGGTGTTAAAACGGGAGTTACATATAAGCTATCTGGACAACATGTACTTAACTTCAATGGTGGATATGTTACTAAAGCACCTATTATTCGGAATTCATTTAGTAATGCGAGGCAGAATAATAATATTGTTACTGGGCTGGTAAGTGAAAAAATACAATCATTTGATACAAGTTATCTTTTCAGGTCACCAACCATTAAAGCTCGATTAACAGGATATTATGTGGAATTTAAAGATGGTACAGATGTTTCATTCTTTTTTACTGAAGATTTAGCAGGATTAGGAATTCAAGGTGATGCTTTTGTTCAAGAAGTTTTGACTAATATTGAACGGCAAAATGTTGGTTTAGAACTAGGTGTTGAATCGCAAATAACACCAACAATTAAACTAAAAGCAGTTGCAGCCTTTGGGCAAAATATATATAACAATAATCCTAATCTATATTTGACAAGTGATGATTTCAAAGGAGAATTGCGTTTTGGAGATGGTAAAACTAATTTAAAGAACTTGCATGTAGCTGGTGGCCCCGAGCGTGCATATCAATTAGGATTTGAATATCGTGATCCAGATTTTTGGAATATAGGTGTTACTACCAATTATTTTTCAAATGCTTATATAGACCCTAGTGCTTTAGCTAGATCTCAAAACTTTATTTTAGATTTTGACGGATTACCGATTAATAATTTTGATGAAGATATAGCTAAGAACCTTTTAAAACAGGAAGAGCTTAACGAATACATGTTAGTAAATATAACGGGAGGGAAATCGTGGCGATTAGGAAATTATTTTATTGGATTCTTCGCAACGATTAATAATGTTTTAAATGAAGAATATAGAACAGGTGGCTTTGAACAATCTAGGTTAGCAAATTACACTCGATTACAAGAAGATCAATCGCGTATTAATGGTCCAATTTTTGGCAACCGCTACTTTTTTGGAAATGGAACGACCTATTATATCAATGTATATCTAAGATTTTAATAATGCAATTAATATTATGAAAACAAATAGATTAAAAAATGTAATATTGATAAAAGTAATAGTATTAATTACTATTTCTTGTATACAAGATGATAATTTTAATATTCCAGATTTAATTTTTGAAGAACCAATAATTAACGGAAATGTAATAACAATTGACGCAATTGCAGGGATGTTAGCTCAAGCACAAAATAATGGAGATGACACATTTACATTTGAAGACACTAATACATATATTTCAGGATATGTGATTTCTAGTGATGAAGCTGGAAACTTTTTTGAAGAATTAATAATCCAAGATGTACTAGAAAATCCAACAAGAGGGATTAAATTACTTATAGATATTAATCCGTTGTTTGCGAGATATGAAATAGGTAGAAAATTATTTGTCAAACTAGATGGATTAACAATAGGAACTACAAATGGAGTCTTCACTATTGGTGTTAGAGATGGAAATACTATAGGGCAGATAGCAGCTTCACTCGAAAATGAAGTTATTCAACGCTCAACTGAAAGGGGAGAATTAGTACCTTTAACAATAGAATTAGATAGATTGAACAATAATCTCACAAATTTATATGTCACTTTGCAAAATGCACAATTTAATCGCTCAGAAGTGCTAGACTTAAACCCATTGACTTATGCTTCAGAACCTACAGATCAGTTCGATGGAGAACGGGTTTTAGAAAGTTGTAATAGTAATCTCCCTATTGTGTTTAGCACGAGTACTTTTGCGGATTTTAGAGGTTTAGAATTACCAGCACAAAGTGGAACAATTAATGGGGTTTTAACTAAAAACTTTTTTGGAGACACATTTAATTTTGTTGTAAACACACCTTCAGATGTGAATTTTGAAAACCCAGAGCGTTGTGACTCTATAGAAATAGATTGCGGTTTAACAGATACTCAAGGCACAGTTAATCTTTTTGAAGATAATTTTGAAAATCAGCGTACACGACAACGAATCTCGGGTAATGGCTGGACCAATTTTATACAGGAAGGAACTGAAGCTTTTGAAGCGTTTAGGTCTAGTGGAGCAAGCCCATCATTAGGGATTTCTGCAAGAATAGGATCTCGTAACTCAGGTGATGTAAGTTCTATTGCTTGGTTAATTACACCAAGAATAGATTTAGATGCTCAAGATGGGGAGACATTACGTTTTATGACTTCTAATAGCTTTGCTAATGAAAGCAATTTAGAGTTATTATTCTCTACAGACTGGGATGGTATAGAAGCTAGTATTACAAATGCAACTTGGATTAACTTACCATCTGCATTCATTGTAGGAGATAATGATTTTTTTGGAGATTGGTTTGATTCTGGTGTTGTAAATTTATCTTGTATTGAAGGAATGGCTTATATTGCATTTAGATATACAGGGAATGGAGACTCTGCTTTTAATGGAATTTATGAGTTGGATGAAATTATTATTAATAGTTTATAGCTTTAAACACTTACTTGAGTAAGAATTATGTTAAAACTTTATCAGAATTATGAGGTGACTAATAAATGTTATTAGTTTACAATAAATATTAATCTTTTATTTACAAAACTGATGAACAAAATTTTACTTTTATTTTTACTTATTTTAGTGTATTCCTGTAGCAGCGATGATCCAGATCCAGATATAATTGCACCTACCAATGTCGTTTTTACATTAAATAGCTTATCGACAGATACTACTCAGCCACTTATGATTAGTACCACTCTAGAAATTAATGTAAGTGCAGATGATGAAATTGGCGTTGCTAAAGTAGAAATTTTTATAGATGGTGTAGAAGTAGCTGAAGATGTTTCAGCTCCTTTTAATCTTACTGTAGATGTTTCCTCGTTAGAAACAGGAAATCACACCTTAAGAGTTAGTGTTTCGGACGCAGCTGGTAATACAACATCTGTTGAAGAAATTATTTTTGTAGATAATACAATGCCATCTATAACAAACGTTTCTATAGAGAATGATCAAATTATAGGAGGAAATGATAATCTACTTACCTTTGATGTTTCGGATGATAATGGAATTGAAAATGTAGTAGTATCAATAAATGGAGATAACATATCTGAGATCACTGATGAGGTTTATGAAGTTAATATTGAAACATTAGATCTACAAGACGGGACAAATGAGATTCAGATTACTGCAACCGATTTAACGGGAAATGTATCTAACCTAACTTTAAATTTTATAGCAGATAATTCTGGACCAGAAATTACGATAAATAGTATTTCAGAAAATCAAATAATTGATGATATTATTAATTTTAATCCAAGTGTTGATGATGCTTTTTCTGAAGTAGCTTCGTTGGAAGTATTATTAAATGATGAAAGAATTCAATTTTTTGAAGATATAAATGATTTTTCATTTGAATTTGATCCAGAACTTGTTGCAACTGGAAATAATGTATTCACTTTTATAGCCATTGATGCTTTAGGAAATTTAAATGAAATAGTGATTAGTACAGAAATATTAAGAATATTAATTAGAGTTAATTTACCTCAAGATTTTGTTCCTAGTGCGGTAATAGAATCTTGGATATTTGCATCTAATCCAGATGGAACTCCAATAGTTGCTGAACAAATTTCTGATGCTACAACAGATGTAGTTTTACATGCTCCTGCAGAGTTTAATATGACTGATGAATTTATGGTAACTTTTTACGAAGTTGATAATGGAAATTTTAATCGCATTTCGACTTTACAAAACTTCACACGTGTTCTTCCTGGAACTATAAATATTAGAGAGCGTAATCAATTCCCTTCTTTTACAGGTACAGATTATAATGTGTCAGGATTTGAAAGTGTCGGTAGTGATGTCATTAATGCTGAAGGAGTAGATTATTCAGGAAGCCGGCAAACTGATGAAATATTTCATTTAGAGTTAAAACAACCTCAACTAACAAATAATATTTATTTTTACTCTTTTAGTAATCCATTTAATGTTAATAGTTATAGTTATCAATTAGTAAATAGACCCATTGCTACTGATTTTTCTATAGAAGATGCTAATTTTAGTACGGTAGATGTAACAGTAGAGAATTTTATAATTAATGATGATGGAAATTTTAATTTCCCTATAAATACTTTTATAGATCCAGCGTTAACAATTTTAGGGTTTGAAAATCAAGCGGATTTAGAAAATAATGTATTTCATGAACTATTTAGGTTTAATATAGGAGCTAACCAAATAGGGACTCCAATTTTATATCCATTAAATAATTCTTTTGCCTTTTATAGACATCAAGTTAGTTTTGATAATTTTCTAACAGAAAGACTAGGATCTCCATTAAGTGATTATACAAGACCAGATTGGAGTATTGACCCAACCCTTACCAACAATAATAGTATAATTCTAACTACATCGGGTAGCTCTCATACAGTTGGTAGAGCGTTTTTAAGAAATAATGCTTCTATTCCAGGAAATAACTATACTTGGACATTAGTTTATGACAGTCAGAGTAATAATACAGAAGTGATAATCCCGCAACTTCCAGATGAACTTAGTAGTTTAGCATTCTTTAATTTTTTAGAAAGTGAATCGCTAGAAATAGAACAAATAGACTTAAGTGGATACGAATCAATACAATCTTATGATGATTATATAGATAGGGTACTTAGAGATAATTTAGACTATTTTGAAGTTTCAGATTTTGTAGAAACTATATCTTATAGAAGTTTAGGACGTCAATTTTTATTGTCAGATTTAATTTTTTAAAAGAAGTTTAAATATTTAAAAAAGGAAGAATGAAGTTATATATAATTTTTTTCTTCCTTTTTTAATAAATGTAATGTTCTCCAAATAATATTACTTTAACAACCGCTCTAATTTAAGCTTATAATCTTTAATGGTACCATCCTCTTTTTTAACCTTAAGTGCTAATGTTTCTCCTTTAAGTTGAAACATATCTTTTACAATCCGCATATCTTTTCCGTTATAGTTATTAATGCTTAAAAGCTCATCACCTTTATCAATGCCTAATTTAGCTACAGGCGAATTTTCTATAATATCTTCAACAATAAAACGATTATTTTTTTTAATATATGTAAACCCACTATAATTATATTTAAAAGGTCTGTTAATAGATTTATTAGGCTTTAAATACATAGTATTATTATCGTAATCTAATACGATCTGAAAGCGATTAATAATTTCAGCGCCTAGTATTCCTGCAATATTTTTTCGAGACAAAACACCATTTTTTGAGCTAGATAAAGTTATAGGTACATCAATAAACATAGAATTATTAAAAACTACATTTTTTAAATTTCCAATTAAATCTTCAGACACAGTGGATGTTAAGCCTGAACTCTTTTTATAATAAGTATCACCAACTTCTTGTTTTAAATTATGTTTATTAACAAAAGGACTTGTTAAAATTAAAGTAGAATTAGCACCACTATCAAACAAAAAATCACCTTTTAATGTAGTTCCGTTTTTTAAAGTAAAACCAAGAGATACTTTAGGTATTGGTCTTATAGATCTAATCTTTAACTTCGAGTATGTTTCTAATTGAGGAACGGCTTTAATATTTGAATATAACTTTAAATGTTGCGAATTAAAATCTAACTGCGTGATAAACTTAGAGATCATATCATAACCTACAATACCATCAATAGGCCTGCCAGAACGTTCTTTTAGGTGGTTTAAATCAACAATGACAAGAGGTAAATTTTTTAAACTAAATTCACCAAAATTTAG
This sequence comes from Flavobacteriaceae bacterium, assembly GCA_003443635.1. Taxonomy (NCBI): domain Bacteria; kingdom Pseudomonadati; phylum Bacteroidota; class Flavobacteriia; order Flavobacteriales; family Flavobacteriaceae; species Flavobacteriaceae bacterium. The sequence continues at coordinate 617,290 of CP031964.1, forward strand.
TTTTTGTTTTAGAGCAATATTATAAGTTTCATTCCCACTAGCTCCAGTAACTGTCTGTTGATGATTAGATTTTATACCTAATTTTAGAGCAGTACTTTTATCGATAACAGATGAAGAAGCTCCAGTGTCAAAAACAAAACTTAGTTTTTCTTCACTATCATTTACCGAAACCTGAATATATACCCAACCATCTTCTTCAAATGGGATTTCAAAATCTTGAGAAAAACAAGATAAGTTATATAAAACTATAACTATTAAAAAAAGTAATCGTTTCATTATGTGATTTTTTGATTGAATGGTAATAATAAGAAATTTATAGAATAATTAGAGTTAACGAATGTTAATAGACTAACAGTAAATAATTTAAATGACTAATAAATTTGTGTTTTGTAACAGTTCTTGATCTTGTAAGACCAATAAATGTATTACTCTTGAATATTGAAAATAAATAAATTTAAACAAATGAAACAATTCATTTACATCGGTATTTATATTTTATTCTTTATAAACGTTGGCTTTGCTCAAGAAAAAATAGAAGTAACAGTATTTCAATTAGATTCTTTAATGACCGAATTAAATGAAAATGGTCGCTCTTGGAAAACAGTTTTAAAAAACAAAGATATACTAACAGGATTGTATATACTTAAAGCGGGGACAAAAGATGAGCAATCACCTCATAAAACAAATGAAGTATATTATGTTGTAAAGGGGAAGGGTAAATTTACAGCAGCAAATAAAATACAAGATGTAGCAGAAGGTAGTATTCTGTTTATAAAAGCTAATGTCGATCATCATTTTTTTGATATTTAGGAAGATTTAATAATGATTGTCTTTTTTGATCAATAATTATTAGAGAAATCATTGTTTTTAAAATAGATTTATTAAAAAAATCAAAACCTTTATTTACTTTTAAAATTAGCAGTCATTTAATTTTTTAGAACGCTTCATACCATAATATTAAATAAAAATCACCTCCTGTTAATTATAAAATACTTCTAGTATTAATAAAATTGTATTACCTACTTAACTAAAGCAAGTCAATACTTTACTCGATGATACAATCATTTTACTCAATGTTGCGTGTGGCATTGTATTTGAATCTATAATTTAAGCTTAATTTCTTTATCTAAAGTTGAAAATAGAAGTTTAAGGGTAAATGCAATTTTTAATGTCATTAATAAGTAAAAACAAAAATCATCATCATCTAAAAATTAAAATAATCATATTTTTTTAACCCTCACACAGATTAACTATGCATAAACCAATTAATGTTCTAATAGTTGAAAATCAATCATTAATTATAGATGCATTTAAAAGAGCTTTAGAGCATATTGATAATACATTTAAAAATTTAAATTTTAATATAAACATCGTTAAAAATTGTAAAGTTGCTTTTGCAGAAATAAAAAAAACAGCCCCAAATAATTTAATAGATCTCATATTATTAAATATTGATATTCCACCATGTCGTACAAAAAAAGTGATTTTTATAGATGATTTAGCTTTAGAATTAAAAAAACAATTTCCTAAAACTAAAATTATTGTATTTGCATTAAAGTGTGATAATCACAGAATTAATGCTATTATAAAAGAGCTAAATCCAGACAGTATATTAATTAATACTGATGTTGATTTTAATGAGCTTACGCATGCCATCAAGACTGTTTTAGTTGAGCCTCCATATTATAGTAAAAAAGTGATGCGTTTTATTAGAAAATATATGACAAATGATCTTAGATTAGATAAAGTAGATAGATTAATTTTGTACTATTTGTCTCAAGGCATTAAAACTAGTGACTTGCCTGAATTAGTTTATCTTTCTATTAGTGCTATAGAAAGGCGTAAAAGACTTTTAAAAGAGACATTTAATCTAGAAAAAGGAAATGACAAGGCACTAATTAAAATAGCTCAAGAAAGAGGTATTATTTAGTGGATGATTAACTAATATCAAACTCTACAATTAAAGGGCAATGGTCACTATAGTGAGACCAGTCTTTATGACCACCAACAGTAACATTTTTTAATTTTTTTATAAAAAAAGTTGAAGCAAAACAATAATCTAAATGATAAGGTTTGGTGATGTCTTTATAGAGATAAAATGTAGCATCTTTTTCTTTGCCTTGCTCTTGATTATAAAAATAATGATAGGTACTTTGTATTTCTAACATTATAAGCTTGCTTACAATATTACTATGATTGGCTATTCGATTTGGCTTATCCCAAAATGTATTACTATTTAAATCTCCAGCAATAATTACATTTTTGTGTTTTAATAAATCTGAATAATAATTGATTGCGTTCCAAGTCTGTGCGCCGTAATTATCTCCATTATTTGGTTTTTGACCCCAAATAGCAAGTAAAATAAACTCGATATATTTATTTTTAATTGATAGAGGAACAACATATCTAAAATCAGGATTATGTCTGTCTATTAGTGAAATTTTATAATCAGAATATGAATATACACCTAAACCTTTATGTGGATTGTCCCCATACCAAAATGCATCGTTAGGTGAACAAACATTTTTTTTAAATTTTAATTTTTCAAGATTTTCACTTTCGGGTATAATTAATATATCCGGATGTTTTTTAAGAATAAATTTAGCTTTCTTTCGAAATGCCATTTGGCAATTCCATGTAATTAGTTTCAATATATAAGTATATTATTTTTTAAATATAAAAATATATAATGATACTATCAATATTGATTAATATTAACGAAGCCTTATTACGATGATGTACTTTTTTTTATGTTATTTGTATTATTAATAATTAAGGATAATGAAGAAACTCATTTTTTTAATCACATTCTTGTTCAGTCTTATGGGGACTGCTCAAATTTTAGAGCCAGTAAAATGGGAGTTTGAATCTAAAAAACTAAGTGAAGATACTTACGAATTAACGTTTATAGCAAATATAGAAGAGCATTGGGCTCTATATTCTCAATTTATAGAAGAAGGAGGGCCAATACCTACAGCATTTACATTTGAAGATAGTGATACATATACTTTAATTGACAATGTTGTAGAGTCAGACGAAAATAAAGTGACCAAGCATGACTCTGTATTTGAAATGGAAGTATCTAAATTTTATGATAAAGCAGTATTTACGCAAATTATAAAAGTTACAAACCCAGAAGCAGTAGTTAGTGGATCTTTAGTTTTTATGACTTGTGATGACGAACGTTGTCTTCCTCCTACTGATGTTCCATTTGAGTTTAGTTTTACTGAAAAAACAACTAATAATAATTTCTTTAATCAAGCAGGGAAAAATCTTTTAGAACCAGTAAAATGGGCATATCAACCTGTAAAAATAGATGATACGACTTATGATCTGGTATTTACAGCTACAATTAATGAGCATTGGGCATTATATTCACAGTTTATTGAAGAAAAAGACATTAGACCAATTCCTACTCAATTTACCTTTAAAACAAATGAAGCATATACTTTAATTGAAAGTGTCGTAGAATCAGACGAAAATAAAGTGACTAAGCATGATGTTGTGTTTGATATGCAGGTTTCAAAATTTTATAACGAAGCAACATTTATACAACGCATTAAACTAAATAAATCTGAAGCGATTATAAAAGGAGAATTGTTATTTACAACTTGTGATGATGAGAAATGCATTTTTCCACCAGAAATAGAATTTCAATTTAACATTAATGCTAAAGGACAAAGTGCTGGTTTTGATTTATCTGAAGTTAATGCTGAAACTTCAAATATTAATAATACAAATGTAAATAATCTGCTTTATGGAATGTCTCCTGAAGATGTTAAATCCTCGGCAGTAAAAGTAGAACAAGGGAAATCACTTTGGAATATTTTTGCTTTAGGATTTATAGGTGGACTATTAGCATTATTAACACCCTGTGTGTTTCCAATGATTCCTTTAACTGTTAGCTTTTTTACAAAAGGCAGTGATAAAAAAGGAGGCTTATCTAAAGCTATTTTATATGGTTTTTTTATTCTTGCAGTGTATTTAATATTAAGTGTCCCTTTTCATTTATTAGACTCTGTAAACCCTGATATACTTAATGAGATATCTACAAATGTTACTTTAAATGTAATTTTCTTTGTTGTATTTGTCTTTTTTGCCTTTTCCTTTTTTGGATATTACGAATTGACTTTACCATCGAGTTGGATGGAAAAAACTACTAAAGGTGAAAATGTAGGAGGTATTTTAGGAGTCTTTTTTATGGCATTAACTTTAGCTTTGGTCTCTTTTTCATGTACAGGGCCTATATTGGGATCACTACTAGCAGGCTCTTTAAGTACAGATGGAGGTGCTTGGCAATTAACTGCTGGTATGGGTGGTTTTGGAGTAGCTTTAGGGCTACCTTTTGCATTGTTTGCGATGTTCCCTAATATGCTTAATGCTTTGCCTAAATCAGGAGGCTGGCTTAATACAACTAAAGTTGTTCTAGGGTTTCTAGAATTAGCATTAGCATTTAAGTTTTTATCTAACGCAGACCTAGTTAAACATTGGGGGATCCTTAAAATAGAAGCATTCTTAGGTTTATGGATTATTATTTTTATTGGATTAACACTGTATATTTTTGCTAAAATTAAATTCCCTCACGATTCGCCTATCAAAAAGTTGTCCTTTTTTAGGATTTCTTCCGGGATTTTAGTAGCAGCATTTACCGTTTATTTAATATCTGGCTTTAGAATTAATAAAGAAACAAAAACATTTACTCCACTAACATTGTTGAGTGGATTAGCACCACCAGTTGGATATAGTTTTTTATACCCTAAAGATGCTCCAGGAAATTTAACTTCGTTTAAAGATTTAAAAGAAGGTATTGCCTATGCTAAAAGTGTAAATAAACCTATTATGATTGATTTTACGGGCTATGCCTGTGTTAATTGCAGGAAAATGGAAGAAAATGTATGGCCTGATGAAACAATAAATGGCTATATAAAGAATGATTTTGTATTAATTTCTTTATATGCAGATGATAAAACAGAGCTTTCAGAAAGTGAAAAAGTAGAAGTGAATCGTGCAAATGGAAGTGTGAGAAAACTTAAAACTATAGGGCATAAATGGTCACATTTTCAGACACAATTTTTTCAATCTAATACCTTGCCGTATTATGTATTATTAACTCCAGATGGTAAACAAGTTTTAAATCAACCTGTAGGCTATACACCAGATAAAAAAGAATATGCAGCCTTTTTAAAAGAAGGTTTAGATGCTAATAACAAGATTAAATAGTTTTATGAGCTGTGTATTTGGTCGTAAAACCACAAAAAATATAAGATTATTATATTAATTTATATAGATTTGAAACATCCCTAATGTTTTAAAATTATGTTTGATGACTTTTGGTTTAATATAAAATATGGTGTTAACCACGTACTAGATGTTAATGGTTATGACCATGTCTTGTTTTTAATTGTACTAGCTGTTCCTTATTTGTTTAAAGACTGGAAACGTGTATTAGTGTTAGTATCAATGTTTACTCTCGGACATACATTATCTTTAGTATTAGCAGCTTATGATATTGTAACAGTTAACGGAAAATTAGTAGAATTTTTAATTCCAGTAACAATTTTAATCACTGCATTATATAATGTGTTTACTTCTGGTAAGCGTGCTAAAGATCAAAAAATAGGACTTTTATTTTTTACAACTTTATTTTTTGGATTAGTACACGGATTAGGCTTTGCACGAGAGTTTAGTATATTGGTTGACGATACAGATAATAAGCTAATGACCCTTATAGAATTTGCTTTAGGGATAGAAATTGCGCAAATCATTATTGTATTTGTAGCATTGTTCTTAGGCTTTTTAGGGCAAACTATTTTTAGGTTTTCTAAGCGTGATTGGGTAATGGTTATTTCTGCAATAGTAATAGGATTAGTCATTCCAATGTTAATAGAGAGTGATTTACTTTCTTAATTTAGTTAAAGTTTTACCAAACTTTAATAGCCTTAGGTTGTAATTAAAATACGAACCTGTTATCTTCGTTATTATATCTGCGAATAAAAAATTATAGTGGTATTATTGTGGTTTGTTAAGTAGAATCTAAGGTTATAATAAAGAACCTGACTTTTTAAAATAATAAAAACAGATTAAAGAAAAGTATTTTAATGTCTGAAGAGAAACAACTAAAGTATGATACTGCATATTTAAAAATAGCAAAAGAGTGGGGACAATTATCATATTGTGAACGTAAACAAGTTGGAGCGATAATTGTAAGAGATAGAATGATTATTTCTGATGGATATAATGGAACACCTACTGGTTTTGAAAATGTATGTGAAGATAGTCAAGGCAATACAAAATGGTATGTGTTACATGCAGAAGCTAATGCCATTTCTAAAGTGGCAGGCTCTACACAGTCCTGTAAAGGCGCTACACTTTATATTACATTATCACCATGTAAAGAATGTAGTAAGCTTATATATCAAGCAGGAATTGTACGTGTAGTATATAGTAAAGAATATAAAGACGATTCGGGATTAGAGTTTTTAAGAAAAGCAGGAGTAATTGTAGATTATTTACCAATTTTAAAATAGTGCAGATAAAAAAAGTATACATACCATTATTATTAGGTTTAGCAGTAGCTATAGGAATCTTTATTGGAGGAAAATTAAGTTTTTCGGATGAATCAGGACGTTTGTTTTCTGAGAATTCTAAAAAAGATAAACTTAATAGACTTATAGATTATATTGACTATGAGTATGTAGACGATATTAATACTGATAGTATTGTAGATGTCACGGTAAATAAGATACTAGACAATTTAGACCCGCATTCTACTTATATCCCTAAAAGAGATTTACAGCGCGTTACAGAAAGCATGAAAGGCGACTTTGTAGGCATTGGAGTGAGTTTTTATACACTTCGCGATACAGTTACAGTTATTAGAACATTAGAAGGAGGGCCAGCTGGTAAAGTAGGTATTAAAGCAGGAGACCGTATTGTTATAGCAGATGGAGACTCTATTTATGGAAGAGAATGGACCAATGATAGAGTAGTGCAAAAACTAAGAGGTGTTAAAAACTCTAAAGTAACTCTTAAAGTTTTTAGAAAGGGAGAACCTGAGCTTTTAAAATTTAATGTGAAACGAAGTGATGTCCCTATAAAAAGTGTAGACGCATCGTATATGCTTACAAATGATTTAGGTTATATAAAAGTAAATCGTTTTGCAGAAACAACCTATAAAGAATTCAAAACAGGATTAGATAAACTTCAAGATAAAGGAGCGACAAAGCTCATACTAGATTTACGAGATAATCCAGGAGGGTTTTTAAATGTAACAGAACGAATTGTTGATGAGTTTTTAGGAAAAAATAAACTCATATTATATACAAAAAATAAGAGCGGAAAAATTGAAAAAACTTTTGCAACCAAGCGAGGTGATTTTGAAGAAGGTGAAATATATGTACTAATTAATGAGAACTCAGCATCTGCAAGTGAAATTGTTGCAGGCGCATTACAAGATAACGACAAAGGGACTATTATAGGACGTCGTTCTTATGGAAAAGGATTAGTGCAACGTGAAATGGCTTTAGGAGATGGTAGCGCAATTAGATTAACTGTATCGAGATATTATACACCTACAGGACGCTCTATACAGCGTTCGTATAAAAACGGAAATCAAAATTATTACAATGATTATTATAAACGAAAAGATAATGGAGAATTATCTAATGAAGATAAAATTGAAATAGCAGATTCTTTAAAGTTTACGACACCTAAAGGAAAAATAGTTTATGGCGGTGGAGGCATTATTCCAGATGTGTTTGTACCAATCAATAAAAAGAAAAATAGTGATACTGTAGAAGGTATTGTTGCAAGTGAAGCAATGGCTAATTTTATTTTTCGTGAATTAGATAAAGACAGAGGAAAATTTGAAGGTATAAGTGAGCAAGATTTTATTAATGATTTTGAATTTGATGATATTGTTTTAGAGCGTTTTAGCGAATATCTCAATAGTATCACACGTCGTAATATAACATTTTACGCTTATAACGATGAAATAAAGTTATATCTTAAAGCTACATTAGGAGAACAATTATATGGTACAGAAGCCTATACTAAAATTGTTAATAGTGATGACTTAATGATTAGTAAAGTTAAGTCAGTCATTAATAATGCTAAAGACTAATATTATTTCTTTTTAAGAGCCTCGATTTTCTTAGAGACCCTTAAAATAGTAAGCAATAAAATAGCACATAATCCAGCTATTATAGTAATTACAGCTACAATACTTTCGCCTTCAAAAGGAGCATTAAAATCAACTTGAGTAATATTGTAAATAATAAATGCTAAAGCAATTAAACTCAATATGTAAGTAAATAATTTCATCAGTTTAAGTTTTTTATAAAAGCTCTTTAATATTAGTTGTAAATAGTTTTACGGCTATAGCAAGCAAAATAACTCCAAATACTTTTCGTATAATACTTATTCCATTTTTGCCGATAAAACGTTCTATTCTCGCAGATGTTTTTAATACTATATAAATAAATAAAACATTTACAATTACTGCAATAATAATATTCTGAATTTCGTATTCTGCACGAATAGATAACAGAGTCGTTAAACTTCCAGGACCTGCAATTAATGGAAAAGCTAAGGGAAATACAGAAGCTGTTAAAGCAGTACTCTCATCTTGTTTGTACAGTGTGATCCCTAATATCATTTCTAATGCGATAAAGAAGAGTATAAATGCACCTGCGACTGCAAAAGAGTTTACATCAATTCCAATAAGTGTTAAGATATTATTTCCTACAAATAAGAAAACAATCATGATAATACCTGCAATTACAGAAGCTTTTTCGCTCTGTATGTGACCTGCTTTTTTTCTTAAATCTATAATTATTGGAATGTTCCCAATAATATCTATTACAGCAAATAAAATCATAAATGCTGTAAAAATTTCTTTAAAATTTAATTGCATAACAATTAGGTTATTTTAAAATCTGAGGCAAAGGTCGGTATTAAAAATAAATAAGCAATAATTATTACAACCTTTATAGAGTATCATATAATCATACTATTATATTTGCAGTATGTTTCAACTAGGAAAAACAATAGTCTCTGAAGACATTATAAAAAAAGACTTTGTGTGTAATTTAAGTACCTGTAAAGGAGCTTGTTGTATAGATGGAGATGCTGGAGCTCCGTTAGAAGAAGATGAGGTAGCTATTTTAAAAGAAATTTACCCTAAAGTAAAGCCTTTTTTGAGACAAGAAGGGATAAACGCAATCGAAACTCAAGGTACCTCTATTATATCTGATTTTGATGAATTTGAAACCCCTTTAATTAATGGCGCCGATTGTGCATATGTTATTTTTGATGAAAATAAAACTGCGCTTTGTGCTATTGAAGAAGCATATAATCAAGGAGAGGTGAGTTGGAAAAAACCTGTTTCTTGTCACCTATACCCAATACGTACGAGAGATTACACAGAATTCTCTGCTGTTAATTACGATAAATGGGAAATTTGTGATGATGCTTGTACGCTAGGTAAAGAGCTGCAAATACCTATTTATAAATTTGTAAAAGAAGCTTTGATTCGAAAATTTGGAGAAGATTGGTATACAGAATTGGAAACAATTGCTGAACAAATGAATACTAGTAAATAAAAGTAGTTATGGATCTGTTTGAGTGGTCGCAAAAATTCTCTAGAATACTTAAAACAGCCAAGCTGGATTATCTCTCTGGTGAGCAAATTCAAATTGAAGTATTTAGCGATATTATACAGACTTTGTCTCAATTAAACCTTTCTTTATTAGATAATGATCAAAAGAAAAAAGCGTTTTGGGTTAATATCTATAATGGCTTTACTAATTACCTAATCATTAAGTTAAGATTAAAAACAAATATGAAGGAGTATCCTGATTTTTTTAAATCTAATACTCTTACGATCCATAACTATAAATTTTCGTTAGATGATATAGAGCATGGCTTACTCCGAAAAAATGTCAGAATGCATATATTACCTAATGATAAACGCTTGCAATTTCAGGTTAAAGAATTAGATTATAGAATTCATTTTGCGTTAAATTGTGGTGCAAAATCATGTCCAGCAATAGCATATTATACATTTAATAATATTGAAGAAGAACTTGATTTAGCAGAATCTGTTTTTATAGAGAATGAATTTCTTGTAAATCATAAAGAGAAAACTATTAAGTGTTCTGAAATTTTTATTTGGTATAAAGATGATTTTAAAAAAAAATATTTGAATAATCCAAAACATCTAGACTATACAATTATAAAAAAGCCTTATAATTGGCAGTTGTAGATTCTATTTTTCACCTACTTAATCAAAGTTTTTTATTTAATAGAAAACGTTGATTTTTACACTAGCTAGAGCCATATTTAATAAGCAAAAACTTACAAAATAATAATATTTATTGTTATTTTAAATACCTAATAATCAGTATAATAAAAATTATTTTAACAAATCTTTAATTTTTTAAACAAACACAATATTGTTAAAAACTTGTTGAAAAGGTTTTTGAAAAAAAGGTAAAATATCTCATACATTTTTGAATCTTTGTTAGTCCCAAATCAAAGCAAAAAAGCTAATTTTTATAAAAGTATACTCATGTCAGAACAAGTAGAGCCAATTTTACAAGAAAATAAAGATCGATTTGTAATATTTCCAATTCAACATCATGATTTGTGGGAATGGTATAAAAAATCTGAAGCTAGTATGTGGACTGCTGAAGAAATTGACTTACACCAGGATATTACAGATTGGACATCAAAATTAACTGATGACGAACGATACTTTATAAAACATGTATTAGCATTTTTTGCTGCTAGTGATGGTATTGTAAATGAAAACTTAGCTGAAAACTTTGTAAATGAAGTGCAGTATAGTGAAGCTAAATTTTTCTATGGTTTCCAAATTATGATGGAGAATATTCATAGCGAAACTTATTCATTATTAATTGATACTTATGTGAAAGACGAAAAAGAGAAAGCAAACCTTTTTAATGCTATAGAAACATTTCCTGCAATTAAGAAAAAAGCAGATTGGGCATTAAAATGGATTGAATCTCCAAGTTTTGCTGAACGATTAATTGCTTTTGCAGCCGTAGAAGGAATCTTCTTTTCAGGCTCTTTTTGTTCTATATTTTGGCTTAAAAAACGTGGATTAATGCCAGGTTTAACCTTCTCTAACGAGCTGATCTCTAGAGATGAAGGAATGCACTGTGATTTTGCAGTTCATTTACACGAAAATCACTTAGTAAATAAAGTGTCAAAAGAGCGTATTAAAGAAATTCTTGTTGACGCTTTAAATATTGAAAGAGAGTTTATTACAGAATCACTGCCTGTAAGTTTAATTGGTATGAATGCTACTTTAATGTCTCAATACTTAGAGTTTGTAACTGATGGGCTTCTGGTAGATTTAGGATGTGAAAAAGTGTATAATACAGCGAATCCTTTTGATTTTATGGATATGATATCACTTCAAGGGAAAACCAACTTCTTTGAAAAAAGAGTTGGCGATTATCAAAAAGCAGGTGTTCTAAACAAAGAAGTTGACGAGGATAAATACAATATGGATCTCGATTTTTAGTGTCGAATCAACTCATAAATAAAATATTTTACTTAAATTAAATAAAATTCAATAGTTAATAAGCTATTGTTGAGGTTTTAATAACCAATTTTTAAAATTAATCATTGAACTAATGTAATAATCTGTTTTAAATCAGACTATTATAAAAATAGACTAACTAACTAACCCTCCTTCTGAAGTGGCGATTTCAGAAAGACAATTAAAAGTGTAAAAGTATGTATGTAATAAAAAGAGACGGGAGAAAAGAACAAATAATGTTCGACAAAATTACTGCGAGAGTGCGTAAACTATGCTATGGTTTAAATGAATTAGTAGACCCTTTAAAAGTAGCAATGCGTGTTATTGAAGGATTATACGATGGTGTAACAACAAGTGAGTTAGATAATTTAGCAGCAGAAATTGCAGCGACAATGACGACTGCTCATCCAGATTATGCACGTTTAGCAGCTAGAATTTCTGTTTCTAATTTACATAAAAACACAAAGAAAACTTTTAGTGAGGTGATGCACGATTTATATACATATGTAAATCCTAGAACTGGTAAAGATGCACCACTTTTATCAGATGAAGTTTATAAAGTAATAAAAGAAAACAAAGATGTATTAGATTCTACGATTATTTATAATCGTGATTTTGGTTATGATTATTTCGGATTTAAGACTCTAGAACGTTCTTATCTTTTAAAATTAAATGGGAAAATCGCTGAACGCCCACAGCATATGCTTATGCGTGTTTCTATAGGAATACACCTAAATGATTTAGATGCAGCTATTGAGACATATGAGTTAATGTCTAAAAAATATTTTACACACGCTACACCAACACTTTTTAACTCAGGAACACCAAAACCTCAAATGTCATCATGTTTTTTACTAACAATGAAAGATGATAGTATTGATGGGATTTACGATACATTAAAACAAACTGCAAAAATCTCACAATCTGCAGGAGGAATAGGTTTGGCAATACATAATATTAGAGCAACGGGAAGCTATATCGCTGGAACAAATGGAACAAGTAATGGTATTGTTCCAATGCTTAAAGTATTTAACGATACGGCACGTTATGTAGATCAAGGAGGAGGAAAGCGTAAAGGGAGTTTTGCAATGTATATTGAGCCTTGGCATGCAGACATTATGAGTTTCTTAGATCTTAAGAAAAACCATGGTGCAGAAGAGTTACGTGCACGTGATTTATTCTATGCGATGTGGATGCCAGATTTATTTATGAAACGTGTGCAAGACAATGCAGAATGGACCTTAATGTGCCCTAATGAATGCCCTGGATTACCAGATGTGCATAGTGAAGAATTTGAAGCATTGTATACAAAATATGAAGCAGAAGGGAAAGGAAGGAAAACAATTAAAGCACGTGAACTTTGGGAGAAAATTTTAGAATCTCAAATTGAAACGGGGACACCATATATGTTGTATAAGGATGCGGCTAACCGTAAATCTAATCAACAAAATTTAGGAACAATTAAATCGTCTAACTTATGTACCGAAATTATGGAGTATACATCTCCAGATGAAGTTGCAGTATGTAATTTAGCATCTATTGCTTTACCTATGTTCGTAAAGAATGGAGAGTTTGACCATAAAGAATTATTCAGAATTACAAAACGTGTCACTAAAAATTTAAATAGAGTTATAGATCGTAACTACTATCCTGTAAAAGAAGCAGAAAACTCTAACTTTCGTCACCGCCCAATAGGTTTAGGAGTACAAGGTTTAGCAGATACGTTTATTAAATTAAGATTACCTTTTACAAGCGATGAGGCTAAAAAACTAAATCATGATATTTTTGAAACACTTTATTTTGCTGCAGTTACTGCCTCTATGGAAGAAGCTAAAGCAGATGGACCTTACGAAACTTACAAAGGTTCACCAATAAGTAAAGGAGATTTTCAACACAATCTCTGGAATATAAAAGACGAAGAATTAAGCGGTCTTTGGGATTGGGGTAAATTAAGAAAACAAGTGTTAAAGCACGGTGTGCGCAATTCTTTATTAGTAGCACCAATGCCAACAGCAAGTACGTCACAAATATTAGGAAACAATGAGTGCTTCGAGCCTTATACGTCTAATATTTATACACGTCGTGTACTATCTGGAGAATTTATCGTGGTTAACAAACATCTACTGGAAGATCTAGTAGAATTAGGACTTTGGAATGAAGGACTTAAGAATGAAATAATGAGAGCTAATGGTTCTATACAAAATGTAGATAATATCCCTGCAGATATTAAAGAATTGTATAAAACAGTTTGGGAAATGAGTATGAAAGATATTATAGATATGTCTCGCCAGCGAGGATACTTTATAGATCAATCACAATCTCTTAATCTATTCTTAGAAGGAGCAACTATGGCTAAGTTAACGTCCATGCATTTTTATGCTTGGAAAAGTGGTTTAAAAACAGGAATGTATTATTTACGTACCAAAGCAGCTGTAGATGCTAAGAAATTTACAGTAACTAAAGAAACAAAAAAGGAACCAGTTGTAGAAACGACCAAAGCTCAAGAAACAGTAGTCATTGCGCAACAACAAGCAAAAGCTGTAAAAACAGCAGCTAAATTTGCTCAAGAAACAGCAGAAGTAGAGCCAATGACACCAGAAGAAATGAAAGCATTAATTAATCAAGCCAAAGAAGGACAAGGTGATGATTGCTTAATGTGTGGATCATAAATAATAAGGTTTTTAAAAAATAGAAACTTAAAAATAAAAAAGAGGAATACAACTGTATTCCTCTTTTTTTATTGCTTTAAAATATCGGTACCTAAATAGCCATCATCCTTATTGTAATACCAGGTTCTAATTTTGGGCATTTTTATCTCGTTAATGATTGCAATTTCCGATAATAAAATATATTCCCCAGAATCTTTAATGATGTTGTTATTTTTATCCGTTTTAAAAAATTGATATACTTCCATAGCGTAGGTTTCTGGATTAAAATAAAAACTCCAGACATCACTTTGTGCTGTATTATAAGTAACATTTAAAACTAAATATTCTTTTCCTTTAAAAGTTTTACGTTCAATCGATTCTAAAATATGAGTTCCAGGATCTTTAAGTTTCATAGGTAAACCATATAAATACGTGTAATAATTTTTATAAAGCGTTGCTCTATCACAATTTAAATTGTATTGCTTAAGTACTGTTTCAGAAAGATCAGTTTTTCCATTTAATGCCAAGCTACATATTCCTTTATTGATAGTATATTCAGTAGTATTTGAATCTCGCGTTGCTTTTACCTTAAAATATTCAGAAGGCAAATTAATTTTAATTTCACTATCTCTATTAGAGTTATTTGGGCTTTCCATTGTAACAAATAAAGTGTTACTGAATGTATTCCAATTATTATTCGGATCGTGATACTGAATTGCCTTTTCCAAAAGTTGAGATCCGGTTAAGGTTTGACCAAAAGTAAAAAAACTAGTAAATAGAATGATAAAAGATAGAATGGTAGTTCTCATTTTGTATAAATTTATTTAAAGATACAAAATGAAAAAACTTTAATTAACAATCACAATATTCATCATTAAGATAAGCCTTTGTTTTAGGATCTGAAGGACTGTTAAATAATTTTGAAGCAGATCCACTTTCTATAACTTTACCTTCACATATAAAAACTAAATGATCTGCTATACGCTGTGCTTGCTGGATATTGTGAGTTACGAAAACTAATGTATACTGTGATTTTAAACCTAACATCATATCTTCAATTGCGCGTGATGAAACAGGGTCTAAAGAAGCAGTAGGTTCATCTAATAAAATCACTTCTGGAGTAAGAGCTAATGTACGAGCAATGCATAAACGTTGTTGTTGTCCAATAGATAAAGACATTGCTTTATCGTCTAATCGATGAGATACTTCTCTCCATAAAGACACCGCTTTTAAATTATCTTCTACAATTTGTGATTTTTCTGATTTACTTAATTTTTTTGCATGTTGTATTCCGAAAACTACATTTTCACTTATAGATTTTGGAAACACACAGGGGCGCTGAAAAACCATTCCTACTTGACTGCGAAGCATAGCAGTATCAACAGAATGTGTATTTATAGAACTGTCATTTATTTTAATATTTCCTTGAGTGTGAAGACCAGAAACATCATCATTTATTCTATTTAAACTACGAATTAAAGTAGATTTCCCACTACCAGAAGGTCCAATAATACAAGTAATTTTATTTTTAGGAATCTCTAAATTAATATTTTTTAAAATATGAGTATCCTTTATCCATACGTGAAAACCATCTATGGAAATAGAAATTTCTTCTTTAGCAGCATTTTTATGACGTATAATTTTTAATGCTTGATCACTCATTAGGTAATGGATTTATGTCTTAGTCGTAAAACTAACGCAGATGTGCTTAATATAACAACTAAAATAATTAAAACTAAACTTGTACCCCAAGCATTTTGTAATGCAGTTGGATTGGTAGCTTGTTGTGCTAAAGCTAAAATATGAGTTGGTAATGTAGAAACAGGTTCGTATATAGAGCTAGGAAATGATACTCCAGAAAAAGCCGTTGCAATAAACATTATAGGAGCTGTTTCTCCAATAGCTCTAGCTAAGCCTATAAAAAGTCCAGTAATAGCACCATTAATACCTTGAGGTAATAGCACTTTTGTAATAACTTGCCATTTGGTAAGGCCTAGAGCAGAAGCACTCTCTCTGTATATAGTAGGGATGCTGTTAATAGAATTATAAGCCGAAAGAATTATAGTTGGTAATATCATCATACCAAGAATAATAGCTCCTACAAACCAAGAGACACCAGTACCAATAATATTCACAAAAAATATGAGTCCAAATATTCCAAAAATTACAGAAGGAATACCATTAAGACCATAAATAAAAATATTAGTGATTTTTTGCCAACGTTTACTTTTTAAATACTCACTTTTAAAAATTGCGGTTCCTAAAGCAACTGGAAATACTAAAATTGCTGCTGTTGTTACAATTAACAAACTCCCAACGATTTGATAAAAAATACCACCTGAAGCTCCAAAATTAGTAGATGGAGTAAATAAAAAATCGAAACTTAATGCAGAAATACCATTAAATACAATTACTCCAAATAAGAACAATAGTATAACCCCACATAAGAGAATAGCACCTCTAGTGCCAAAACTAAATAAACGATTATACAAATATCTATTCATATAAACGTTCTTTAGATTTATATTTTTGTTGTGCTATAATGGTTAATACAATAACGATACTTAAAAGAAACACCCCCATAAAAATAAGTGCACTAAAATGAGTTGATCCAAAAGAGGATTCGCCAATTTCTCTTCCTAATTTTGAAGTGATAGTTTGCCCTGGTGATAACACATTATAGATTGGATTAGGTATTCTATCTATACTGCCAATAACAAGCATTACAGCCATTGTTTCTCCCATAGCACGACCTAGTGATAAAAGAATAGCTCCAATTAAATTAGGTTTAGCAATAGGTAATAACACATTTTTTATGACTTCATATTTATAAAGCCCTAATCCATAAGCAGCTTCTTTATAATTAGATGGTACGTTTTGAATAGCATCATCAGATAATGTAATAATGGTTGGTAATATCATAATACCTAATAATATTCCTCCAGCTAAAATGGTACGTCCAGACTGTAAATCAAAAGCGTTTTGTAACCAAACACTAAAAAACGCAATTCCTATTAATCCGTATATTATGGAAGGGATTCCAGCTAATAATTCTAATAAAGACTTAACTGCAAAACGGTATTTACTAGATAAAAACTCACTTGTAAAAATGGCAGTTAAAATGCCTAAAGGGATTGAGATACATAAAGCAATACAAGTCACTGCAAGTGTACCGTACAGCATTGATAAAATACCGAACTGATTTGCAGGCGGATTCCAAGTGACGGTAAAAAGATGAATATTAATATTACTTATCGCATCCCAGCTGCTACTTAATAAAACTACAAGAGTCACTATTATTACTGCTGCACTTATTGTAGTACTAGTAAGTATATAACCTTTTCCTATTTTACTGGTTGATGCTAACATAACCCTCGTCTATGACGATTTTTTGTCCTTCAGGACTTAATATAAAATCTATAAAATCTTTGGTAGCTCCCTGAGCTTCACCATTAACAATTAAATATAGATCTCTTGTAATTGGAAAATTTCCGTTTATAATATTTTTTAAAGAAGGTTCAACAATACTTCCATCCGGAAAGATAATACTTAAACCAACAACATCCTCGTTAATCCATGCATTAGATAACATACCAATAGCAGCATCACTTTGTACCAGAGCAGTTTGCTCTTCGTTATTAGACCCTAAAACTAGATCTGCTCCGGGAGCATCCGCTTCTTTATTACCCATTACTGTTTTCATAAAAACATGGCGAGTCCCTCTTGATTTTTCTTTATCGATACATAAAATCTCACTATCTGGACCACCAACTTCATTCCAGTTTTTTATATCACCTTTATATATTTTAGCAATTTGCTCAAGAGTAAGAGCAGTAACTCCTGAGTTGTAAATTTCTGAAGAGACTACAGGAACCACAGCATCTTTGCCAATAGTAATCGTATTAAACTTTACATTGGGATATTTTTCAATTTCTGTTTCAGTAATATCTCTCGAAGACATACCAATATGAATTTTTTCTTCGCCTATCTGATTCACTCCTACTCCTGAACCACCAGCATTTACAATAATAGTTAAATCGGGGTGATCTATTTTATAAGCTTCAGATGCTTGAGCTACAACTGGTAATACGGTCGTGCTACCATCTATTTTTATAGCTTCTTTTCTAGCACAAGAAGATAATAGTATAATAAAGAGTAGAATAAATGAGGAAGTAAATTTCATTCTTGAAATAAATTTTTGACTAATATTAGTCGTATTTTTTTAATAGGATTACATTAAAAACATTCTGAAAAATAATAATACAATCTTTTTTGAAGGTAGGGATTATATATAAAAGAAGCATCCATTTTTAATGGATGCTTCTTTAGATTAATTTATTAATATTTGAGGGATTAATTACTCGCCATTAAAGCGAAAAATTTATTAATATTTGGTAAGATTACGATTCGTGTTCTTCTATTTCTGCTTCTATTTTCATTAGTATCATTTTCAACAATAGGAAGATAACTACTTCTCCCAGATGCAATTAATTTCTCAGGAGAAACACTATAATCGTTTTGTAGCTTTCTAACAACAGAAGTTGCTCGCAAAACACTTAAATCCCAATTGTCTGCTATTTTTGCAGTACTAATGCTTCTCGAATCGGTATGACCTTCAACCATTACCTCAATACTAGGCTCAGAATTAATAACATCTGCTAATTTTTGTAAAATAGTATTAGCTTTAGAGCTTACTCTATAGCTTCCAGTATTAAATAACATTTTATCTGAAATTGATATCATTACTACAGTTTCATCAATGTCTATAGCAATATCTTCATCCTCATTTAAAGAGCTGTTATCTATAGATTTTTGAAGATTATAAGATACCGCTAAATTCATAGAATCTTTAAGAGTTTTGGCTTCACTTAGTTTAGAAGCATCAACTTGTTGAAGTGTTTCACGCATTTTTTGTTTAGTGTCGTTAGATATTACAGCGACATCACCAACAGCAGTAAATTTGGCATTGTTTTCTTCGGTTAAAGTACCAACTTCATTTGTAAGAGAGTTTATTTTAGAGTTGTATTGATCTACTCTTGCTTGAATTTTATCAAATTTCGCTTCTAAATCTTCTTTTGCAACTCTAGTTTTAGTAAGTTCACTTTTAATTTCTCCATTTTCTTGCTCTAATGCAATGTATTTCTTTTTAGAAACACAAGCTGTCATTAATAGTAATGTAGAACAGACAATTAGACTTTTTCTCATTGTTATGTTTTTATTGTTTTATATAGTTACGTTCTTAAGGTAAATTTGGATTACGAGATTGTCTTTAAAATAGAAAATCGCAAAAAGTTTATTTTAAAAGAGAAATGACCTTTCAATTTATATTTATTTTAGCCATCACAATAGTCATTAAGAAATGATATTATGAACTCTAAAAACAATAAACTTAGAGAAGTTGCTAAAGTGTTTTTTAAGCTAGGCTGTTTTGCTTTTGGTGGTCCAGCTGCTCATATTGCAATGATGGAAGATGAAATTGTAGAAAATCGAAAATGGTTGACAAGAGATCATTTTTTAGATGTTTTAGGCGCAACAAATTTAATTCCTGGTCCTAATTCTACAGAAATGACAATGCATTGTGGATACGAATATGCAGGTAAAAAAGGACTCTTTGTAGCTGGAATAAGCTTTATTTTTCCTGCAATAGTAATCACTGGATTACTGGCTTATTTGTATGTCAAATATGCACAGCTTCCTCAAATAGAACCTTTTGTTTTTGGTATTAAGCCCGCTGTACTCTCAATTATAGCTTCAGCAATTTTAAAGTTAGGTAAAAAAGCACTAAAAGGATGGGAATTAGGTGTTTTGGGAGGATTTGTTTTTATATCAAGCTTTCTGGGAATTAATGAGATTATAGCGTTGTTAAGTGCAGGAGTAATTGGGATGTGCTATTTTTATTTTAAAAACAAACCACCCACAAACACTGTATCTGTAACTCCTGCTTTTGCAGTATTGAGCACCACTTTTTCAACATTTATAAAGATTTCTTCAGTTAATGTATTTTGGATTTTTTTAAAAGTAGGAGCTATTTTATACGGAAGTGGCTATGTGCTTTTTGCCTATTTAGATGCCGAATTAATACCTAGAGGATGGCTTACAAGACCTGAGCTTATAGATGCGATTGCGGTTGGTCAATTTACACCAGGCCCGGTATTATCTACAGCAACATTTGTTGGGTATCAACTTACTGGTTTTTGGGGCGCTATAGCGGCAAGTATAGGTATTTTTTTACCCTCCTTTTTATTTGTACTTATTTTGAATCCTTTTATTACAAAAATGCGAAAATCTATAACTTTAAGATATTTTCTGGATTCTGTAAATATTGCTGCCGTAGCAATTATGCTTGCAATGCTTTATGTAATGACCAAAGAAACACTTTTAGATTGGAAAGCAATGGCAATAGCTTTATGCTCAGTTTACTTTACTTTTTTTACGAAAATTAGTGTCATCTGGATTATTAGTATAGGTGCTATTTTAGGTTATGCTTTAATTACCTTTATATAATAAAAAGTAAAAGCCCATCTTAATATCAGATGAGCTTTTTGTTGAGAACAATTATACTGAATAATTTATTATGCTTCAGGTTCTGAAGGTGTTGCAGGCTCAACAGAACTGTCATGAGCACTATAATACTCTTCGAGTAAGTTCATTGTTGCTTTTAATAAATCTTTAGTCTCTAAAAGTAAACTAAAATAAAGCGTTGTGTTTTTAGGACTCGATTCTTCAGTACGAGTACGCTCTACTTGTTTTTGAATTTTATCTTTTACTAAACCATAAACTTTATTTTTTTCATTTAAAATAGCACCTATTTGTTCAAAAGATCCAGAATTAAATGCTTCTTTGGTATCATTAAATAAAACTTCTATAGCATCATCAACCTGTTTAAGCTCTTTAATTTGATTGAATTTTAATTTTTTATGATTGTTGTTTATATGCTTATGAGTTGTTTTAGAAATGTATTCTAAAGACTGTGTCATATCTTGTAAATACCCTAAGATATTGATATAGAAGCTGCTGGCGTGTACACTAGATTCATCTAAATTTTTAATAAAATAGAAGATGTTATCACGTAATTCATCAACTTCATCAGAAAGCTTAATTACTTGCTTTTTATTTGTTTTAAGTAGAATTAAATCTTGTTTTGCTAAACCTGCAATTGCGTTAGTGTAAATTTTATTACCACGTTTTACAACACTTGCAATATTTTTAGCACTTTCATGGATAACACCTTGTACAGAACTACTCTCTGCATTAGTTAAACTATCTTCATCAATTACTTTGCTAGCATTCTTTTTATGAGATAAGTAATTTCTAATTAATAATACCACAGTTAGTAATAACAATATAGGAATCATTGTTTTTGGTTCCCAATTAATCAAAAACACTACTACTCCAGCAGCGGTAAATGCAGCTATAGCAGTGAAAAACCATCCTCCAATTACTTTTAAAACCCCAGCAACACGATATACGGCACTTTCTCTACCCCATGCGCGATCTGCAAAGGATGTTCCCATGGCAACCATAAAAGTCACATAAGTTGTAGATAATGGAAGACCTTGAGAAGTTGCAATAGAAATTAAAATTCCTGCTACCATTAAGTTTACTGAAGCTCTAATCAAATCAAATGCTGGAGCATTTATACTTTGATCTTTTGTAATAATAGCTCCTGATTTTTGAAAACTTGCGTCAATTTTTCTTTGTACAGATGAAGGAAGAATACTTGTTATTGTATTAGACACCCAAGAAGATCCTTTTACAATACTTCTTGAAAGTACATTAGGCTTAAATTTCTCATGAGTTTCACTTTGACGTGATAAGCTAATTTCGGTTTCAGCTACTGTTTTTGCTTTTTTAGAAAACCATAAGGTAACTACCATGATACCACCAGCAATAAAAAGTAAAAACGGCTCTGCTGGTACTTTTTTACCTAAGACTTCCATCGAAAAACTTGAGGCTTCTACACCAGAAGCTAACCAAGCTTCAAATGAGTGATAAGCGGCCATAGGAACTCCAATAAAATTCACCAAATCATTCCCTGAAAAAGCTAATGCTAATCCAAAAGTCCCTACTAATATTACAATAAGAAGGATGCTTTTCTTAGTTATTTTTTGAAACGCATATGAAAATAAAACCCAAACAACAAAACTGCCTGCAGTGAGTAAAATTTCATTGCCTTCTAATAGTTCTTTCATATCCTTGTAATAAGGAGTTCCCTTTAATCCTTTTAAGAAAATAAAATAAGTAATTGCAGTTAAAGCTACGCCACCAAATATAGCACCATATTTTTTTATTTTTTCTTCATAATCAAAAGTGAAGATAAGTCTCGAAATATACTGTACAATTGCTCCAACAGTAAAGGCGACTACAACAGATAATAAAATACCTCTAATAATCTCTAAAGCTTTTTTAGTATTGATATAACTACCCAGATCTGCAAAGGATTGAGTGTCTGAAGTGCTAATTTTTATTAACGACATTACAACAGCTGCCCCTAATAAATTAAATACAATTGAAACCGTTGTAGATGTTGGTAAGCCTAAAGTATTAAAGAAATCTAATAAAAGTATATCGGTAACCATTACCGCCATAAAAATGATCATGATCTCATTAAAATAGAACTCTCCAGGGACAAAAATTCCTTTCCGAGCCACTTCCATTAAACCACTGGAATATACAGCTCCTATAAAAATCCCTAAACTTGCAACTATCATAATAGTTCTTATAGGGATAGCTTTGGAACCAATAGCAGAATTTAAAAAATTAATTGCATCATTACTTACACCTACTACAATATCAGCGACTGCTAAAATTGTTATGGCTACAAGCATATAAATATAAATATTATCCATAGTTAAAAGTTGAATAGTAGTTATTGCAAATGTAACTTAATTATTGAATTTTAAAATTATAAAATTCTTGTAACCTATATAATTAAATTACTATCAACTTACTTGAATAAATAAGAAAAGAGAAATTTATTTTTTCTTGCGATGTTTTAATACCTCAGCATCAATATAAAAAATAATTTCCTCAGCAATGTTTTCTATTAAATCACCAACACGTTCTAGCTTTTTTATAATAGAAAATATAATAAGTGATTCTCTTGTATTAGCAGTATTCTTTTTTATTTCTGTTTCAATTATAGCTAAAGAATTGGCATTTATTTTGTCTAAGATTTTATCTTTTTTAAATACTTTGCGAGCAGCTTTCACACTTTTCTCCTCATAAGCAGTTGTGATATTATCAAACATAGAAATAATAGTGCTAAACATTTTTTCAAATTCTAAGATCTCAAATAAATGAGCAGGAATTTGTTTGTTCTCACCTTCAATATATTTAGCAATCCCATAAGCATGATCAGCAATTCGTTCTAAGTCAAAGTTTATTTTTCGAATAGCCATAATAAACCTTAAATCGATAGCAACAGGATTATATAATGCTAAGAATTTTTCGCAATCTTTTTCTATTTTTAAATCTAAAGCATTGACACGATTTTCTGTATGTATAATTTCTTCAGCTAGGTCACTATCATTGTTAATTATTGCTTCTTTCGCTTTTTCTAATTGAGATTGACAAAGAGAAAGCATTTCTAATCCTGCTTGATTTAAAATATCTCTTTGGTATTTAGCATTTGCCATATTAAAATAATTTATCCGAAACGACCTGTAATATAATTCTCGGTTTGTTTCTTTTCTGGATTAGTAAAGATAGTTTTTGTTTTATTAAACTCTATAAGTTCTCCAAGATAGAAAAAAGCAGTTTGATCACTAATTCTACTTGCTTGTTGCATATTATGTGTAACAATAACTATGGTGTATTTTTCTTTAAGTTTAAATATAAGTTCTTCAACTTTTGCTGTAGATATTGGATCTAGAGCAGAAGTTGGTTCGTCCATTAAAATAATAGAAGGCTCAACTGCTAGAGTTCTAGCAATACATAAACGTTGTTGTTGCCCTCCCGATAATGCTAAACCAGATTTTTTTAAATCATCTTTTACTTCATCCCATAAAGCGACTTGTTTTAAAGAAGATTCTACACGTTCTTTAATGAACGCTTTATCTTTAATACCTTGTATTTTTAAACCGTATGCAACATTGTCGAAAATAGATTTTGGAAACGGATTAGGTTTTTGAAATACCATTCCAATTTCTTTACGAAGCTCTTCAATATTAACTTTTTTCTTATAAATATTAGAGCCATTAATTTTTATTTTTCCTTCCATTCTGAATGACTCAACATAATCATTCATCCTGTTAAACAAACGAAGAAACGTAGACTTTCCACAACCTGAAGGGCCAATAAAAGCAGTGACAGAGTTTGGTTTTATGCTCATGTCAATACCTTTAATTGCCTCAAAATCGTCATACCATACCTTAACGTTTTTCACCTCAATAGTAGGTGTTTTTTTTAATGATGGATCAATTACTTTATCTAGTGTCATTTTTTTTGAAGGTATTTTTGTTATTTCCATTTCTTCTGCCATTTATTTCTGAAATATACAGCAATGCCATTCATTACAAAAGTGATTAATAATAATATAATAATTGCAGCAGCGGCATTTTCTATAAAACCGTGTTGCGGTCTTGAAATCCAATTAAAAATTTGAATTGGTAATACTGAAAACTCATCCATTGGACTTTCAGGAGCAAAAGGAACATAAGCTAATGCACCTACAACAATTAAAGGAGCTGTTTCACCAACGGCTCTAGATAATGCTAAAATAACACCAGTTAAGATACCTCCACCAGATGCAGGTAGTACTTGATTCCAAATAGTCTGCCATTTTGAAGCACCTAAAGCATAAGAAGCATCTCGTATAGATTTTGGAACTGCTTTTATAGCTTCTCGTGTTGCTACAATTATAATAGGTAATATTAATAATGATAATGTTAACGATCCAGCTAACACGCTGGCACCTAAATTCATTATTCTAACAAATACTTCGAGTCCTAATAACCCATAAATAATTGAAGGTACACCTGCAAGGTTAGAAATGTTAATTTCTAGAAGCCCAGAAAGTTTATTTTTTTTCGAATATTCCTCCAAATAAATACCAGCAGCTACTCCCATTGGGAAAGCAATTAATGTAGTAAATAATAAAATCCAGATGCTTCCCATTAATGCAGTATAGATTCCTGATTTTTCGGCTTTTCTTGAAGGTAAATCGGTAATAAATGCCCAATCGATTCTACGAATACCATCAATAAGAATATCTCCAATAAATACAGCTAATAATACCAATCCGATGAGAGTACAAATAATCCCCCAGATTTTAAAAGCTTGATCTTTCCATCTATTTTTTTGAATACTATTCATATTTCTCTTGGTATTTTTTTCTGATTCTATAACTCAGCGTATTCAATAAAAAAGTAAATGCAAATAGAGTAATCCCTGCTGCAAATATAGTTCTGTATTCCAACGACCCATGTTGTACATCTCCTAAGCTTACTTGCACAATAAAAGCAGTAATGGTTTCTACAGGTACAGTTGGATCTAGAGTTAATCGAGGTTGTTGACCAGCAGCAACGGCAACAATCATCGTTTCTCCAATAGCTCTTGAAATAGCTAGTATAATAGATACAATAATACCTGAAGAGGCAGCAGGTACAATTACTTTAAAAGCGGTTTGTAGTTTTGTAGCACCCATACCAAAAGATGCTTCTCGCAACGAATCTGGAACAGCGTGTAAAGCATCTTCACTTATAGATGAAATATAAGGAATAATCATAATCCCCATTACAATTCCAGCTGAGAGTGAATTAAATCCAGATAAGCTTGGGATAATACTTTGTAAAAAAGGAGTCACAACGACTAATGCAAAAAAACCATAAACAACTGTTGGTACAGCTGCTAAAAGTTCTAATAATGGCTTTATTGTTTTTCGAAAGCTTTTAGGAGCATATTCACTTAAATAAATACTAATAGACAGCCCAATAGGTAAAGCTACAGCAATTGCGATAAAAGAGGTGAGCAATGTTCCAGAAAGTAATGGAAGAATTCCAAAATGCTTCTCTGTAAATAAAGGCGTCCATTGTGTGTCTGTAAAAAACTCTATAATAGAAACTTCACTAAAAAAGCGAACAGCTTCAACAGATAAAACGGCTATAATACCTACAGTTACCAAGATGGTAATTAAGGAGCTTGATAAAAGTAATCTTTCAATTACTAATTCTTTTATCTTTCGCATTAGGCTATTGTATTAAATACAGAAATCAGGCACTAAAAAGCACCTGATTATTTGTTATAAAATATATTTTCTATTTATTGTTCTCAACAAAGGTTTTAAAATTTGCTCTTTGTGTTGCATAGTTTTCTTCTGGTAATGGAATGTATCCAACGTCCTGAGATAATTCAGCAGCATTATCAATATAAAAATCAACAAATTCTACAACTTCAGGAGATGCAACAGATGTGCTATTTACATAAATAAATAGTGGTCTTGATAATGGTCTGTATGACCCATTACTTACGGTTTCTAGAGTAGGTTTTACAACTTCCTCGCCGTTATGCACCCCAATAAGTGTTAATTTGTCTTTATTTTCTGCGTAATAAGCTAATCCAAAGAACCCTAAAGAATATTTATCTCCAGCAATACCTTGTACTAATACATGATCGTCTTCGCTAGCTGTAAAGTCACCTCTACTAGAACCACTTTTTCCAACGATAGCCTCAGTAAAATAATCATAAGTTCCAGAAGCAACACCAGGTCCAAATAAATGAATCTCTTCATCTGGCCATTCTGGGCGAATCTGATTCCATTTCATAATTACACCTTGAGCAGCTGGTTCCCATATTTTCTTTAATTCTTCAACAGTAAAATTGTCTACCCAATCATTTGCTGGATTTACTAAAACTGCTAAACCATCGTAAGCAACTTCTAATTCTAAAAAATTAATGTTATTTTCTGCACAAAGAGCTTTCTCTTTATCTTTAATAGGACGAGAAGCATTAGATAAATTTGTTTCTCCTCTGGCAAATTTTTTAAATCCACCACCAGTTCCAGAAACACCAATGGTTACTTTTACTTTAGGTTGAGCAGATCTAAACTCTTCTGCTACTGCTTCAGTAATGGGAAATACAGTACTGGATCCATCTACTTTAATTGTACCAGATAAAGCAGCAGTATCATTTGTTGATGCAGAGCCTTGTTCTTTTTTGTTACCACAAGCTCCAAACGTAAGGGCTAAGGCAAGAATAATTAGTAATTTTTTCATGTGTTATAAATATTAGTTTTTGCTAATGCAAAGGAATATCTCTAGTGTTATTTTAGTGTTAACTGAAAATAAAGAAAATGCTATTTTATAGAAATACAAACTCTTTATAATCAAAGAGTTTGTATTAATTTATTTTTTAAAATTGTAATTCAAAACCCATTCTGAATCCAAGCCTGTTTTCAATACCATTTACAGTTCTATAACTAAAATCAGATTGTACTTTTAAATTATGACCAACAATATATTTGGAAACTCCCAAAGTATATTCGTTAGTATCTGCACCTACAATAGCTCCCCCACTTACATTGTCTTCATCCAATGTAGTAAAACGGCCAGCTATTTCAAAGTTGCTTTTAAATAGATAACTTGCTTGTAAATTTAAGGCATTACCAGTGCTGAATCCATTTCCTGCAGATGTCCCATCAGTATTAATAGCGAGAACATTGTCAACATCACGATGTGCATATTCTCCTTGAAAAGCAAATCCTCTATATTTAAACACTGCATCTGCAAAAATAGTTGTGGCATCACTCTCAAATAGATTATTGCCATTATCTATAAAAAGGAAACTCCCTAAACCACTTCTAGATCTTACAGCATTATCATTAAAATTATAAGTGAAGGCCAAAAACAATTTTGGTTTTTGCTCGCGTTTTAAATCAGATTGAAAATACTCTCCTTTGGATTGAAACTCCCCAAAAGGTAAGAATTCAACACGCCCGGTATATTGCAAACCACCAATATTACCTTCTGTAATATTTCTTCCTTCTCCTTGAGATAATGAGAATTTCTCTCTGATTACAAAATTTTTCCCTAACTTATCTTTATGGCGTAATTGGATCCCTAAATCACGATCTATATTAAAACGACTGTTCAATAACGAACGATCTATAAATTGAAGATTAGCAGAAGATACTACACGTTCTACATTTCCGGGTAGTTTTGTTTGTCCAGCCCAAAGTTCCCAATTACCTGCAAAATTCCATTTAATGACAGCATCAAGGATGGTACGTGGTGTATTTCTATTAAATTGATTAGCACCAGAAACATCTCTATTTGATAACCCTAATTCAATTTTATATTTAAGCTTTGGAGAAAAAGCAAAACCATCAAATTTTAAACGTGCTCTACGTAGGTCAAAATTATGGTCAGGGCTTCCAAATTGATCTCTTGAGGAATCAAAATTCCAAGTTGATGTTGAATTTATTTGAAAACGAGCACCAAATTTCACACTAAAAGAACTGTCTTTAGCTACAAAGTTGAATATTCCTTTTCCGAATTTAGCATCGCTAATTTCTTGAGCATTTAAAGAATAGGTAAATGCTAATAATAATGCGATAAGCGTAATTTTAAGTTTCATATAGTTGTTTATTAATTTTTGCCGGTGCAAATAACTAATACAAATGTTAACTTAATGTTATGGGAGTATTATTAAAATATAATAAAAAAACTGCCTTGGCCAAAGGCAGTCCTTAGAAATCATAATAATGTAGTCGACAAAAACTAATAGATTATATGAATACTAAATTTTTGCCTTAAGACATCACAAAGATGTACTCTTAAAGTAAACTAAGTGTAATGCTAATATTAAGTAATTATTAATAATAATTTTTTAACATAGTATGCTTATTAATAGATACTTGTGTGTTTAATGTTAATTTAACGTTATGTGAATATTGATTTAATGTAAATTAATCTTTATATTTGTATTACAAGTAATTTAAAAACCATAAATAATTATGAAAAACACAATTTTATTATTTGCCTTTTTAATTACTGCAGTTTCTTTTGGACAAGAAAAAAGAGATTTAAAACTTAATAAAGAAACCAATTTAATTGATGTGACGTACTATCATGACAATGGAGTTGTAAGCCAAACAGGAGCTTACACTTTAGATGGAAAATTGCAAGGAGAGTGGTTAAGTTTTGATGCAGAAGGCAAAAAGTTAGTTTTGGCTAATTATGATAATGGTAAAAAAGTCGGCAAGTGGTTTTATTGGAATGATAAAACCTTAAAAGAAATAGATTATACAAGCAATGTTATTGCAAGTATTACAGAATGGACTAATGATAAAACAAGAGTCGCAGTTCGTAATTAATTAGAATTAAAGCCAAAAAAAAGAGCCTTGCAAAATTACAAGGCTCTTTTTTTATATAAATGATATGTCTTTTATTGTACAGCCCAACCTGCTCCCCAAGTTGCAAAATCTGTTCCTGTACCATTACCAATACCAGAAATAAGATCAGCTTCAGTAAATACAGTAGTAGTGTTTACTCTTACAGTATTTAATACATCTGTAAGCGTAACATCTGTTACAGATAAATTACCATCTAAAACTGCTTGACCTGTAGGACTATTTGCATTATCTCCATCAACTCTAAACCCTCCAGGAAACCCTTCTAAAACAATATTAGTAAGTGTACCTTGAGTACCAGCTCTTAACCTGATGGCTTCATTCCCGCTACCAGATCCTTGACCTTCAACAGTTAAGTTAGTTATTGTAGGGTTTGAAAAGAATAGTGGATTTGAGTTATTACCTATATCTGTATTAAACCCATCAGCTTCAATAGCTCTATCGTGTTCCGCCCCATGTCTTATATGTGCATCTACTATAGTTCCAGAATACCCTTCAGTCCAATCTATAGAATCATCTTGAGCGTTGATAACCGAAACATTATTTACGTTTACAGTTCCGCCAAAAAATTCAACACCATCATCTAAACCTTCAAATACTTGAATAAATTCTACCGTAGTTCCGTTTCCAACACCATAAAAAGAAAATCCATTGTTTTCAGACTGGCCATCTGCAGATCCACCAGAATATTGTACGCGTACATAACGTAAACTTCCTGAAGTATCATCAACGATATTACCTCC
Organism: Flavobacteriaceae bacterium; assembly: GCA_003443635.1. Lineage (NCBI taxonomy): Bacteria > Pseudomonadati > Bacteroidota > Flavobacteriia > Flavobacteriales > Flavobacteriaceae > Flavobacteriaceae bacterium. The sequence goes on from CP031964.1 coordinate 647,599, forward strand.
ATAAGGTAAGTTAGCAATTTCTGAAGTTGAAGTTGCTGATCCACCGGTAACAGAGTTTATGGGAGCATTACCTAATAATATTAAACCACCCCAATCCCCAGCTTGTGGCGCAGAAGAGTTAGAAGTAAGAATGATTGGACGTGAAGCAGTTCCGTTTGCGATTATTTGAGCTCCTTGAGAGATTGCAATATACACATCTGCACCAGTAGCTAAAGCTTCAATGGTTAAACCAGCAGGAATAGTAAGTGTAGTACCAGAAGCCATAATTAATGGACCATCAACTACATAATTATTATCCTCTTCTAAAGTTAAATCTTCTGTAAAAGTTCCTGATAAAAAGATAGTTTCAGATCCGTTACCATTACCGCCACCAGTATTGTTGTTTGTAACACTATTATCATTTATTATGATTTCTGGAGTGTCGTCTGTTGTGCAAGAAAATAGCATTGTTATTATTGCTAATCCTAATAATAAATTATTTTTCATTTTGTTTAATTTAATTTTTATAATAATTATCTTTATTCGTGATTTTTAAAATTTGTATTTTAATTGAAACCCTATGTCAACCCCTCTTTTATAATTAGTAATACCTTTACCATTTGCTGAGGTTACAGAAATATCTCCAAAAGGGGTGTCTTCCCTTACATATTGGATTGTAGAATCAAAAATATTTTTAGCACTAAAATTGAGTTCGAGTTTTTCTGTAATATCATTTTTAAGAATGAAATCTAGCGTAGGAACAGATTTTTCAACAATATTGCCTAATTGCCCAGAACCTAAGGCATCAATTCTGTCAGAAAAATAGTTGAAAACCAAATTCGCTTTAGGTTTATATTTACCAAATGTTGGAGTGTAATTTAAATCTGCATTTATAATTAGAGGAGAAGCTCCTTGTAATTGATCGGTTCTGTCTAAGGTTGATGAAAATAACCCATTAGAACTTCTTAAATCTTGTTCGGTATAAGTGTAAGTTGCATTAAAACCAAACGATAGTTTTGTATTCTCATCACCATCTTGAATAATGTTTTTTCTCAATTCTAATTCAACTCCAAATACATCAGCTCTATCTCCAGTTCTAAAATAACGTTGTGTTCCTGTTGCATCATTAGCAACTACTAGATTTACAGGGTCATTAATTTGTTTTCCAAAAACGGCTACAGATAGTAATTCGTTTTTACTTAAAAACCATTCGTATTTTAAATCAACATTATATATTTTTGAAAACGATGTCCCATCTAATAAATCTGGATTACCTCCAATTCTAGTAGTTACACCTTCGTAAACAAATGGAGCTACTTCTTTAAATTCGGGAACAGATACCGTTTTACTAGCAGAAAAACGTAAGTTTTGATTTTCGTTTAAAGCATAACGTACATTTAAACTTGGTAAAAAGAAAGTGTTATCAACCTCTCTAAAACCAGGATCGTTAGGAGGTAAATTAATAACATCAAAATCAATACTCTGATCAAAAAACTCCACTCTTACTCCAGGAACAATTAATAGCTTCTCATTAATGTTTATTTCTGCGTTAGCATAACCTGCATTTAATTCTAAACGACCTGTATATGTATTTTCTGGTAATCCAGGTCTGTTAAAAGGGCCAACTTGAGGAGGGTTGATAGCGTTAAAAACGAAGGTTCTAAAAATACCACCCCCATCTGATAGAGATAAATTTTCAACATTAAAAATGGCATCAAAATTATTAACGTCAGTTATTTGAAAATTTCGATCTACAATATCATATCCATATCTTATATTATCGAAAGCACGTTCTTTAATTCTTGAATTATGACCAATGTTTAGTTTTATTTTTTCGTTTAATGTATATTCTAAATTTAAACGAGATGTGAATTCATCATCTTCAATATCTTGAAAATAACGCTGATTGTCAAAAGGAATATTATTAAAAAAAGTTGGATTCGTACTAGGATCATTATCTAGTGATAGCTGAAAATTTTCTAAACTTAAACGTTTTCTGTCGGGTTGATTAGCAAACACTTTATTATAACCAATTCCCCAATCTAATTTTAATTTTTCATTAATATTGTGAGTGCCAATTAACTGATTCACAATAATAATATCTTGATCAAACTGAATGTTTTTTTGATAAAAACCTTCATCAGCATTGGCAATTGCGTTTCTGTTTTGACCTCCCCCATTAATCCCAAAATTTCCAACTTGATCTGATGAGCTATTTACAAATAAAGAATTGTATTTAATTTTATGCTTGTCATTAATTTTATAATTAATGTTAGCTAAAGCTGTGGTAGTTGTAGAATATTCAAATTCTTCAGCATCAGGAAATGCAGTTGTAATTACTGTAGTGAAATTTGCAGCTTCACCTCTTCTATATTCAAATCCGTTTTCGAAAGATGCAGTAGCAAATAAACTTAAACGAGAAGCTTTACCAATATCAAAAGAAATACCTGCTGAACCTCCAAAGTTTATATTTACAGGTTCTCCTGCGTTAACTGGATCAATAGGTTGAGATATTACTACTGCAAAAGGGTTATTATCATTTCTGCCATAATAACCAAAAAAGCCTGTTCCCTCACTTCGTACAAAGTTTTGATTAACTGCTCTCGAATTGATTGATGATCCAGAAGTAAAATTAATAAACCCTTTTCCTTTATAATCTTTAGAGCTAATATCCACATTACCTGCAGCAAAATCTCCAAAAGAACGAGTAGAATAAGTTTTGCTTACTGATACATTTTCAATTACGTCTGAAGAAAATAAAGATAGATCAATGTTCTTTTTGTCAATATCATTAGAAGGAAGAGATAAGCCATTTAAAGTCGTGTTTTGATAGCGGTCTCCTAATCCTCTTACATAAACATTACTAGAACCTTCTTGTTTAGAAATTCCTGAAATTAAAGAAATAGCCCCAGCTGCATCACTAACCCCTTTTCGAGCTAATTCTTGAGATCCAATACTTTGTTTGATCTCTACTGCTTTTTTCTGATCTAATAATAAAGCAACTTCACTTTCTCTTCGTGTTGTGGTAGTAATTATAACTTCATCTAAAGAAGCAGCGCTTGCTCCCATAGGAACATTTATAGTAGTTACTTTTCCAGCTACAACTGTTGCATTTATTTCTTGTGTTTCATAACCTACAAAACTATATTGAATGATATAATCTCCAGGCTCTAAATTTTCGAGTTTGTATAAGCCATCAATATCAGAAGTTGTTCCCTTAATAGTACCTTTAATAATAATATTAGCAAAAGCTAAAGGCTCGTTATTGTATTCTTTATCTATTAACTTCCCTACTATTGAACCCGTATTTTGGGCATAAGAGATAGTGGCTGTTAATAATATAAATAATAGTGTGATTTTTTTCATTAGTTATAGTAAAATTTCTTGGCACAAAGAAACCGAGCAACTGTAAAAATGAAGTTATACTGAAGTTAAAGATGTATGATGAAACTATTACCAGAATGTTAATGAGTTTAAGATTTGTTTATCATTAAGAAATAATTAATTAACATTAAAAAAACATATTGTTAAACTTGAAAACTATAGATGTTTATAAGATCAAAACGCTTTTTCCTTTAAATCAACACATTTCGAAAAAACTATACTATATTTAATGCCCGTTACGTAATTTTTAAAACTGTATAAGTAATGAAAACGTCAACTAAAATAATTACACTGTTATTTTTAAGCTTTAATTTTTTTATAAAAGCGCAGACAAAAATATTTACACTAGACGATATGAATGCTTTAACTAGTATTTCATCATTACAAATATCACCAAACGGTAAATCAGCATTGTTTATGACTTCAAAACGTAATTTGGAGGTTAACAGTTTTGATAGAAAGCTTATTATATTAGACATAGCTTCTAAATCACAAAAAGTAATAGGAGAGAATTTAGTAGGAATAGGGTCTCCATCTTGGATTAATGATGAAAATATTTCACTGATAACGAGAAGCAAAAATGGGCGTCAGGTACATATTTTAAATGTTGCATCGAAATCGTTAAAGCAAATTACAAATAGTAATAATAGAATTGTAAGATATAGCTGGAGCCCTGATAGAAAAATATTAGCATATTTTGTTAGAGATAAGAGAGAAGAAAAAAAAGGAGCGGATCGATTTAATGATTCGTTTGAAGCAGGAAACAATGATTATTTAATAGACGAAACTCCTATAAACACTTCTGTTTGGATTGCAAATGCAGATGGTAATGTACGTAAAATAACACCAGATGGATTTACAGTAGCAACAGGGTTGTCTACATCGTCTTTAGCATGGTCACCAGATGGAAAAACACTGGCATTTACAAAATATCCATCAGCTTATTCAGGAGATTCTGATTTAGGAGTAAATTATAGTTATAATACTGCTACTAAAGAATTAAAACCAATTACTAAAAATAAACAAAGAGAATCACAACCATTTTTCACTCCAGATAATCAATCTGTAGTCTATCGTTATCCAAGAGATGGATTCCCATCAAATATGAGTGATTTGCATCAAGTAAATATTAAAACAGGAGCTATACAAAATATTACCAAAGTATTAGATAAATCGGTTTCAAATATAGAATGGCTTTCTGATGGAGCTATATTAGTTCGTGCCATTGATCGTAAAGGAAATATGCTTTTTAAAATGGAAAATGGTAAAACTTCAAAGCTTAATATTGGAGAACTTGTAAGTATATCTAGTCTCAGTATGGCTAAAAATGAGAGCATGGTTTTAACAGGGCTTAAAAAAGATTATCCAGTTGAAGTTTATTATAAGCCAAATTTAGATGCAAATCCAGTTCAGCTCACAAATTTTAATGCATTTATAAATGATATTAATCTTGGTCATCAAGAAAGTTTTCAATGGGAGAGTAATGATGGTTTAAACCCTAATGGGGTAATTACTTATCCTCCAAATTTTGATTCAAATAAAAAATATCCTTTAGTGCTTCAAATTCACGGAGGACCAAGTGCTTCATCTGTATTAGGATTTAGCCCAACCACTCAAGCTATGGCTGCTAAAGGGTGGATAGTATTTCAACCTAACTATAGGGGTAGTACTAATCTAGGAAATGCTTTTCAATCAGCAATTTCTATGAATCCTAGTGAAGGCCCTGGACATGATATTATTACTGGGGTTAATGAATTAAAAAAAATGAAGTATATAAATGAAGATAAAATAGGAGTTTCAGGTTGGTCTTATGGTGGTTGGATGACGTCTTGGTTAATAGGAAGATATCCTGATGTGTGGACAGCTGCTGTTGCTGGAGCTGCACCGGTAGATCTTACAGATATGTATAGTCTTAACGATTTAAATAGAATGCGAAGACACTCAATGGTAGAGTCGCCTTATGTAGGTGATAATTTGGATTGGGCTTATAAAAATTCACCAATCACTAATTTTTCAAAATTAAAAACACCAACACTAATTATGTCTAAAACAGGAGATTCTAGAGTTACTATTACGGGGTCGTATAAATTATACGGAGCTTTGCGAGACAATAATGTACCTGTTCAATTTATTGCTTACCCCGGACCAGGCCATTTTCCTTCAGATCCAGTTAGGGCAACAGATGTCTATAAGAGATGGATAGACTGGTTAACTCAATATCTAAAAACAGATAAAAAAAGTATAAATAGAATTAAAGCCTTAAAAAACTAACAAAATCAATATTATGAAAACGACTCTTTCATCACTTTTAATCCTTTTCTCAATTGTTGTCATTGCTCAAAAAAAAGTATTAGATCACCCCGATTTTGAAATTTGGAATACCATTCAGAATAGAACAATATCTAATGATGGTGATTATATTATGTATGCTTTAGAAAAAGGAGAAACAGACAATCATTTAAAAATTAAAACACCAAAAGCAAATCTCATATTCGATTATCAACGAGGCGAAAATGGGGCATTTACTTATAATTCAGAATTTGCAATTTTTACAATTAAAGCTTGGCAAAATGAAGTTAAAGAATTAAAACGTAAGAAAGTAAAGAAAGATAAGTTGCCAAAAGACACCTTAGGAATTTATAATCTTAAAAAGAAATCGCTTACTAAGATCGCAAATGTAAAATCATATAAAATTCCAGAAAAAGGATCAAGTCATATTGCATATTTGTTAGAAGAGATTAAAGCTGTAAAAAAAGAAAAAGATACTTCAAAACAAGATGTAAAGAAAGACAATAAAAAAACGAAGGCTAAAAAAGTAGGAAAAGATAATGGCTATCATTTAGTGCTTAGAAACTTGAACAATAGTAAACAAGACACACTTAAATTTGTGACAAATTATAATTTCTCTGAAGATTCTAAAAAACTAGCGTTTACAACTACCGGAAAAGATAATGAAACAGATGGTGGTGTATATGTAATAGATTTAGAAACGAATGTATTAACACCTATATACACTATTAAAAAAGCGAAATATTACCAACTTAATTTTAGTGAAACAGGTAAAAATTTAGGGTTTATTGTAGATGCAGATACAACTAAAACACAAATTAGACCCAATGAATTATATGTTTGGAAAGCAGGAACTGCTAAAGCTGAGAAATTGGTAGATGCAAACTCTGCCCCAGACGGCTATAGAGTGTCATCAGATGGAAGACTTAGTTTTTCTAAAGATGATTCTAAATTATATTTTGGATTAGCGACACCTCCAATTGTAAAAGATACAACTTTGTTAGAAGAAGAAATTGTAAATGTTGAGGTATGGACCTATGATGAACCTACACTTTACACGGTACAAGAACTTCAAGTAGAAAACGAAAAAAAGAGATCATATTTAACAGCAATCCATTTAAATAATAACAATAAATTAGTTCAAATAGGGACTAAAAAATATCCTAATGCATCACTGGCAAACGAAGGGAATGCTATTAATGCTCTAGTAAACTCATCATTACCCTATGAAAAAGAAAGGCAATGGAAAGGTGCTTTACGTCGTGATTATGCTATTATAAATACTAATACTGGAGCAGTGACTGAAGCGTTAAAAGGAGTTAGAGGCCAAATAGGAATAAGTCCTATGGGTAAATATGCATTTGGCTATAATGCTATTGATAGTACTTGGGTGACATATAATGTTGCTACTGCTAAAACCTCAAAATTAACTAAAGGAAAAGTATTCTATAACGAAACTAACGATTTGCCAAATTATCCTGGAGCTTATGGTTTAGCTGGATGGACAGATAATGACGAAGCATTAATTATTTATGATCGTTACGATATTTGGAGTTTTAATCCAGAAACAGGAGCGAGTAGTCGTTTAACTAAAGGGCGTGAAACAAAGACTCAATATAGATATGTAGAACTTGATAATGAAGCACGTTTTTTAGATTCTAAAGGAGAATGGTTATTAATGTCATTTAACGAAAAAACAAAACATTCTGGATATGCGAAATTAAATCGTAAAAATGAAAGATTTAATGAGGTATTATCTGGACCTTATCGATATGGGCGCCCTCAAAAAGCAAAAAATGGAAAAGGTGTTTTATTTACTAGAGAGACCTTTGTAGAGTTTCCAAATATTCACTATACAACAGATTTGAGCTTTAAAAATGAAACTATTATTTCTGATGCAAACCCTCAACAGAAAGATTATAATTGGGGGACATCAGAATTAGTAAATTGGACATCTTTAGATGGTCTTGAATTAACAGGAATGCTTATTAAACCTGAAAATTTTGATCCTAATAAAAAATATCCAATGATTGTAAATTTTTATGACCGTAGTTCTGATAGGGTCTACAGTCATAGAGCTCCATCTCCTGGGCGTTCTACCATTAATTATAGTTTTTATACAAGTAGAGGTTATCTTATTTTTAATCCAGATGTATATTACCGTACTGGATATCCAGGTGAAAGTGCTTATAACTGTGTGATCTCTGGAACAACTGCACTCATTGAAAAAGGGTTTGTAGATAAAGATAATATAGGAGTACAAGGTCATAGTTGGGGAGGATATCAAATTGCGTATTTAGTGACCAAAACAGACATTTTTAAAGCAGCAGAAGCAGGTGCGCCTGTGCCAAATATGATTAGTGCTTATGGAGGTATTAGATGGTGGACAGGGTTGAGTAGGCAGTTTCAATATGAACACACTCAAAGTCGTATTGGAGGAACGCCTTGGGAATATCCAACACGTTATATTGAAAATTCACCAATATTTAGTATTGATAAAATAAATACGCCATTATTAATAATGCATAATGATGCTGATGGACATGTGCCATGGTATCAAGGAATTGAATTTTTTATGTCTTTGCGTAGATTACAAAAACCAGCGTGGTTTTTAAATTATAATGGCGAACCGCATTGGCCGCTAAAATATCAGAATCGTAAAGATTTTAATATAAGAATGGCGCAATTTTTTGATTATCATTTAAAAGGAGCAGGAATGCCAGCTTGGATGAAACGAGGTGTTCCAGCAATCGAAAAGGGAGTTAATCAAGGCTACGAATTGCAATTGAGTGATAAAAATTAAATAAACTAAATTAACTGAAAAAGCACCTTTTTTCATTTCGAAATAAGGTGCTTTTTTTATGCAGATTAGCTATCTTGCCATCATATCTTTTTACTATGAATTGGGAACAATTACTTTCTTTAAAACGCTTTGGTGATACAAATAAACGTTTACGAAAAGAACAAGATGAAACACGTTTAGGGTTTGAAGTAGACTACGACCGAATTATATTTTCATCAGAATTTAGGAGTCTTCAAGATAAAACACAAGTAATCCCTCTATCGCAAACAGATTTTGTACATACACGTTTGACGCATAGTTTGGAAGTAAGTGTTGTTGCACGTTCTTTAGGTCGTCGTGTCGGACAAAAGCTTTTAGAAAAATATCCACATTTATATAGTATACATGGTTATCTGTCAAACGATTTTGGAACTATAGTAGCTTCAGCCGCTTTGGCACACGATATCGGAAATCCACCGTTTGGACATTCCGGAGAAAAAGCAATCGGTCAATTTTTTAGCCAGGGAAAAGGAAAACAGTTCGCCTCCTATTTAACTGCAAAACAATATCAAGATTTATGTGATTTTGAAGGCAATGCAAATGGGTTTAAAATATTAACTCAAAATAGAAAAGGTAGAGAGGGTGGATTACGATTAAGTTATGCAACCTTAGGTGCTTTTATAAAATACCCTAAAGAATCATTGCCAAAAAAACCAACAAAACATGTAGCAGATAAAAAATATGGTTTTTTTCAAAGTGAAAAAAAAGCATTTTTAGATGTTGCAGAAGAGTTGGGTTTGACTCAAATGACAAAAGGAGAGAGTGTAAGTTATTCAAGACATCCATTAGCATTTTTGGTAGAAGCGGCAGATGATATTTGCTATACGATTATTGATTTTGAAGATGGAATTAATTTAGGTTTGATTCCAGAAGAATTTGCTTTAGAGTATTTAATTAATTTAGTTAGAGATTCTATAAATTCAGATAAATATTATGCTTTGTCAAACACTCAAGACAGGGTAAGTTACTTGCGTGCTTTAGCTATTAATACATTAATTAATGAAGCTGTAAGTGTATTTATGAAGAATGAAGAAGAAATTTTGAAAGGAGAATTTTCTACAGGCCTTTTAGATAAAAGTAAATACGAGGCACAGATTAACGATATTATTAAACTTAGTATTGAGAATGTGTATCAATCCAAAGAAGTCGTTGAAAAAGAATTGGCAGGATATGAAGTTATTTCACACCTTTTAGAAACTTATATTACTGCTGTAAATAATACATTTGAAGGAAACGAATCTAACTACGATCAGCTTATTGTAAAAACACTTCCTAAAACGATATTAGTAGATGATTCAGAGTTGTATAATCGGCTGTTAAGCATTTCACATTATATTTCTCTGCTATCAGATAGTAATGCAGTATTAACGTTTAAAAAGCTAAAAGGGATGGCGTTTAATTAAGCAAATTATTACAAGATTATTTTATTTAAAGTTAACTTATTAACAATTAATATGTTGAGATGGGTTTTTGGTAAAAAAATATTATATTTAATATTCTTAAAAAACCAACAAAATGAAAAAAAAATACCTTCCCACACTATTGTTGTTTTCTTTAATTCTTGTGTTTGTAATTAGAACAACTGAAGAATCATCAGAAACAGAAAAAATCACAAAACTAAGAGAGAAACATAAAGATTTCTTGAAGAATAGTCCTTATAAAAAAACGAGAACTCTTTCTAAAAAAGAACGTAAAAACTTAGGCGTCGCACCTAATGGTTTTTTTGAACAAAATTGGGATCGGACTATAGATCCTAATTTGGGATATCCAAATACTAAAAATGCACTTCGGATTCAGCATGAGTTAATTGAGCAGAGAAAAAATTTCGAAGAATTAATCACTCCAAGAGTGCCTGGGGATGCTTCAGATAATGCATGGGTAGAGAGAGGTCCAAATAATATTGGAGGGAGAACACGAGGTATTCTATTTGATCCTAACGATAGCAATAACGAACGTGTTTTTGCTGGAGGAGTTTCTGGAGGTTTGTGGGTAAATAATGATATAACTAACGCTAACTCATCATGGAGTTTAGTGGCTGGTGTTCCTGAAAATATAGCTGTAAATCAGATTATAGCAGATCCAAATAATTCAAATACATTATATATAGCATCTGGAGAATCTTATGCCAATGGAGATGTGGTTGGTAATGGAGTATATCGCTCAACAGATGGAGGTGTTAATTGGACGATGATTTTTGGAGGTTCAGATAATACTACAATACTAAATGGTGGAGGTGTCGATGGTATATTTTATGTTAATGATATTATAGCTAGAGATATCGGATCTACTACTGAATTATATATAGCAGTAGCTAGTTCCTTTTCTAACCCTCCTGGAAGAAATCCAGCTGCTTTTTTAGGAGAAGATTCACTTGGAGTTTACAGATCTATAAATAATGGATCGACTTGGAGCTTAATTACTATTACCAATGGAGGAAACCCAATTAATCCAAACGATTTAGAATTAGATATTAACAATAATATATGGTTATCTACTACCTCTGATACTTTTGGGAGACCTGGAGGAGGAATTTACAGATCTACAAATGGAACGTCATTTACACTTATTAATACAGTGCCTAGTGCGGCACGTACAGAAATAGTACCATCACAGCAAGACGCAAATGTATTTTATATTGCTGCGGATAGAGGTGAGGCTGACTTATTTGTTACAACAGATGCGTTTACAACTATTACTCAGCTTTCTGAACCAGTTGATGAAGATGGCTTAACTATTACTGCAACAGATTATACAAGAGGTCAAGCATTTTATGATCTACCTATTGAAGTTGACCCAACAGATGATACCGTTTTATATATAGGAGGGATTGATTTATTTAGAGGAGATGTAACAGTAGACCCTATGGATGGATCTCGCTCTGTTAGATTTGTAAGTGCAAATAATAATGATTGGACTCAAATTTCAATATGGAGTGATTTTTTTAGTGATGACATATCATTAGTGCATGCAGATCACCACGCCATCGTATTTAGACCTGGAAACCCAAATCAAGCAGTTTTTGGAACAGATGGAGGAGTTTATTTTGGAAGTAATCTTTCGGCAAGTGGTAACTCTAATAATACGATTACTCCGAGAAATAACGGCTACGCAGTAACTCAATTTTATGCTGGCGATATTAATGATATAGATGGTACCATGGGTGGAGGCACACAAGATAATGGCTCTCCATTTAATTTAAATGGAGATACTAGTACAAATGTAGATCCATTCTTTACAGTAATAGGTGGTGATGGAACTTATGGACAATTTGATACTGATGGAGATTACTTTATTGCTTCTACTCAATTTATCGACTATCGTTTTGTAAATACTCCTATTACTGGAGCTACAAATAACTTTGGAGGCGATGCTATCCCTACAGTTAATGAAAGTAGTTATGTAATTACAGATAGAGCAGGAGGTAATTTTATTAATGAAGCAGAAGTAGATACCGATTTAGATATCCTATATATTAATGCTAGTACTTTTAATGCTTTAGGTCAAGTAGTTACTGCACAAATTGGAAGATATGATAATATTGAAAATGGCTCGGGGACGATTCAAGAAACTTTATTAACCAATGGACTTTTAACAGAAACAATATCAGCATTACGAGCTTCTCCATTCAATCCAGCAACCTCTCGATTATTAGTTGGGACAGAATCTAGTACACTTTTGAATGTAGAAAATGCCCATGCAACACCAACTTGGATGGATATTTCTGGAACAGGGTTTGTAGGAACCATTTCTGATATTGAGTTTGGTGAAGATGCAAGTACAATTATGTTAACGTTTTCGAACTATGGAGTGACTAGTATTTGGTATACAGAAACTAATGGAGGCGCAAGCGGATGGGTTTCTAAAGAAGGAGATTTGCCAGATATTCCTGTATTTGCAATTTTACAAAACCCATTAAATCGTAATGAAGCTATAGTAGGAACCCAATTTGGAGTGTTTAGGACAGAGAATTTTTTAACTGCAAGCCCTAATTGGGTGCAATCGTTTAACGGCATGAGTAATGTAATGGTTAGAGATTTAGATTTACGTCAATCAAATAATACTGTATTAGCCTCAACTTATGGAAGAGGTATGTTTACTGGGCGGTTTACAAGCGAAACACTTAGTATTGCTGATGAAAGCACAGCAAGTGAATTTATAATTTTTCCAACGATATCAGAAGGTCAGTTTTCGTTGAGCTCACAAAAAAGTTTTAATGATTTGACTATGGAGGTCTATAATATTAATGGGCAAAGAATATTTGAGTCCGAAAATTTTCAAATGATAAATAATAAAGAATTTAATTTGGATTTAAATGCAGGACTTTATTTCGTTAGAATTAGTAATCGAGATTTTATAGAAACTAAAAAAATTATTATTAGATAGAAGAATTTAATCATTTTTAGAATAAAAAACTATTCGTTTTTAAAACCAATGAGGTTAAAATACCGTATTTATTAAACAGAAACCTTAAACATTAAGTTCTTAACCATATATAGTATATTATTATTGTGTATTGTAAGAATAGAAGACGATTGTCTTAATGAAATTGAATAGTATTTAAACAAACGTATTGAAAAATATTAAATGTTTGTTAATAGTTAAATTTTGTTGTTTTTTTTGTGAATTTATTAAGAAAAGCTATCTTACAAAAATATTTTATAAAAAATAAGCTAAAGCATCTGTATATCAATGTTTTATGCTTATTTTATTTTTGACCATTAAAAAAAAATTTATGAAAAGAAAATTACTTTTAGTAATACCTTTAGTAATAATTACTTTAGGCGTTATTACTACTAAATTTATTTTAGAAAAGAAATCTATATCTACAGAGACAGAAGTAGATGAGATTACAAAGCTTAGAGAAAAGCATAAATATTTTCTTGAAAACAGTCCATACAAACAGACAAGAGATCTTTCTAAAAAAGAGCGTAAAGCGAGAGCATTACCGCCAAATGGATATTTTGAGCAATTATGGGATCGCACATTAGATCCAAATTTAGGGTATCCAAATTATCGAGGAGCATTAAAGATTCAGCATGAGTTGATTGAGGCAAATAAAAACTTAGGAGAGAGTATTGCTTTTGGAGTACCAGGAGATTCACCGGGTAATGCATGGATAGAAAGAGGTCCTAATAATATAGGAGGAAGAACAAGAGGAATTTTATTTGATCCAAATGATGCAAACAATGAGCGAGTATTTGCAGGAGGAGTTAGTGGGGGTTTATGGGTAAATGATGATATTACGGATGAGAATTCAACTTGGACCTTAGTTCCTGGAGTTCCTGAAAATATAGCTGTATCTGAGATCGTAGCAGACCCTAATGATTCACAAATACTATACATAGCATCAGGAGAATCTTATACAGGAGGAGACGGAGTAGGTAATGGAGTATACCGTTCTACAGATGGAGGTGTGAATTGGGAGATGATTTTTGGGGGGCCAGAAGGAACTTCAGCCACTAATACAGCAGGAACTCAAATATTGATTGACGGTATTTTTTATATTAACGATATTATTACAAGAGATGTTGGCGGCTCAACCGAAGTTTATTTTGCAGCAGTTGTTGCTGGCTTTGGTCCATCTGGAGGAACTCCAATAGAGTTTTTAGGACTTAATGCTAGAGGTCTTTATCGATCTACCGATAATGGAGATAATTTCACATTACTTAATATTAATTCCCCTCAAAATACTAGTGGTTTTCCTGGAATAAATCCTAATGATATAGAGCTAGATGCAAATAATAATATTTGGGTTGCCACTACTAATAATGTAGGTCTTTCTCCTGGTGGAGAAATTTATAGGTCTACAGATGGAGTTAATTTTACATTAGTGAATACTATCCCTAATGCAGCTAGAACAGAAATAGAACCTACACAAGACCCGAATATATTTTATATAGCTATAAATGCTGGTGGAGCGGATTTATTTATTACTACTGATGCATTTGCTACAATACAAGCTTTAAATGAACCTAATGATGTAGATACGGGAATAAATGCAACAGATTATGCAAGAGGTCAAGCATTTTATGATTTGCCTATAGAAGCTGATCCTAATGATGATACAGTTTTATATGTTGGAGGGATTGATTTATTTAGAGGTGTTGTAGATCAAGGAGCTGGTACTGTAACTTGGGAACAAATGTCTAAATGGTCTCAAAATAATAACTTATCTAATTTATTTGTACCATTGGTGCATGCAGATCATCATGCTATTGTATTTAGACCTGGAAATTCTAATCAAGCTGTTTTTGGTACAGATGGTGGTGTTTATTATGGATCTAGTTTAACAGCTGCTGCGACACCATCAGCTTCAGATAATAATAATGCTATTTCTGTACGAAATAATAATTATAATGTGACTCAATTTTATTTTGGAGATATTAATGATGTAGACGGAACTTTAGGAGGAGGAACACAAGACAATGGATCTCCTTTTAATTTAACAGGAGATACTAGCTCAGCTATTGAGCCATTTTTTACAGTTATAGGAGGTGATGGTGCTTATGGACAATTTGATGATGATGGAGATTATTTTATTGCATCAACTCAAAATATCAATTACTTTTTTATTAATACGCCTATTACAGGGGCTACTAATGATTTTGGAAGTGGAGCTGTTCCTACTGTTGCAGCAACAGGATTTAATATAACTAGTAGGCCTCCAAATTCAGGAGAAGGTAATTTTATTAATGAAGCAGATGTAGATACAAATCTTGATATTTTATATATCAATTCCAGTATTCAAGGAGGAGCTTTTAGATTAGCTAGATATAGTAACCTAGAAGCAGGACCTACAAATGTTCAAGAAACTTTTTTAACTGATGCACTTCTAATAAATGAGCCTTCCTCATTGCAAGTATCTCCATTTACTACAAATTCAACTCGTTTACTTGTGGGAACTGATGCTAGCGAATTATTAAATGTTGCTAATGCAGATACCACTCCGGTGTTTACGGATATATCTGGTCCATTTGTAGGTAGTATATCAGATATAGAGTTTGGAGATAACTCACAAACGATTATGATTACCATTTCTAATTATGGGGTTGATAGTGTTTTTTATACAGAAGATGACGGAGTAACTTGGACGTCAAAAGAAGGGAATCTTCCAGATATTCCGGTATTTACAATATTACAAAGTCCATTAAACCCAGATGAAGCTATTGTGGGAACTCAGTTTGGTGTGTTTAGAACAGAAAACTTTTTAGATGCAAGCCCAAACTGGCAACAATCTTTTAATGGGATGAGTAATGTACCTGTAAGAGATTTAGACTTACGTCCATCTACTAATGAGGTTTTGGCTACTACTTTTGGACGAGGAATGTTTACAGGATCATTTGTAGAAGATCCTAATGGAGATAATGATGGTGATGGAGTTTTAAATGATGTAGATAACTGCCCAAATACACCAAATGCAGATCAGGCCGATGCAGATAATAATGGTATAGGGGATGTATGTCAAGATACAGATAATGATGGGATATTAGATATCAATGACAATTGTCCGAACAATGCAAATCCAGATCAGGCCGATGCAGATGGTGATGGTTTAGGGGATGTTTGTGATATTCCAATGATTAATGATCAAGATAATATTACTGTAGAGATTGTTTCAGAAACTTGTCCAGGATTAGATAATGGTGTTATCACAGTAACAGCATTAGCTACAACATTCACCTATAATGCAAACGTAACAGGTCAAGGAGTTAATATTGATCAGACATTTACGAGCACTACAACTTTTGAAGATTTACCAGTAGGTTCATACATAGTAACAGTAACAGTAGCTAGTGAAAACTTTGAACGTAGTTTTGAACTTAATGTAGATCCATCACCACCGTTGAATATTGATTTTGATGGGGTATTGCCAGGAGCTAGACCTAATAGTCAGATATATGTATTTGGAGTAAATGAAGGGACAGGGCCATTTGAGATACGATTTAATAATGAATTGATCCGCACAACAAATGAATCTTCGATAGAAGTAGAGTTGTCAGGCTCAGGGTTATTAGAGATTATTCCATCTAGGCTATGTGAAGGTATCTTTTCATTAGAAGTTGAAGGCTTGTTAAACGTGAATGAAGTACGAGCATTTCCAAACCCAGTGATAAATGATCTTACGGTGAGTATACCAGGAGATATTAGTACTGTGCCAGTGAGTATATATAATATTACAGGACAGTTAGTATATCAAGAGAATTCTAGTGTGATAGGAAATAGTATTACACTTCCATTTAGTGATATGTCAGAAGGAGTATATTTTGTAAGATTAGAAATGGAAACACCAGTAGTTTTAAAAATAATAAAATAATAAAATAGCATGAAAAACTCTTTTAAAAAATATATAGGCATATTAATATTAACAGTTATATTGACTTCTTGTGGAGGAGGTGGAAGTGATGACGGACCACCACCACCACCACCAAATACAGCTCCACCAACTGTAGCTGTTAATCAGGTAAATTTTCCTACGCCTAACTTATTATGTATAGATAATAATATAGCATTTGATTGGGATGATGTTGTAGATCCAGATGGAGATAATGTAAGTTATAGGATAATAATAGCTAGAGATAGAGATTTAACTCAAGTGGAAGAAAATAGAATAGTAACTTCAAGTAATGTAACTATTATGTTAGAAATAGCTACTGCATTTTATTGGACAATAACAACAATAGATAGTCGAGGAGAAGAAAGTGAACCTTCAGATACTTTAGCATTTTTTACTATGGGAGAAGGTACTGTTAATAATGCACCATTTACAGCAGCTATAGTAAGCCCGGAAGATCAAGGAAATGTAGCTTCAGGAACGGTAGCCTTAACATGGGATGGAGCAGATACTGATGTAGGGGATACCTTAACGTATGAATTGTTTTTTGGAACGACTTCAGATCCAGCATCATTTCAGACAGGACTAACAGCTGAAACATTTGATGTTTCTACAGATCCAGCCACGACTTATTATTGGAGAATAGATACAACGGATGACTCAGGTGCAAAAAGTATAGGTCGTGTATGGCAGTTTACAACCAATTAATATAAAAGCCATTTAAAAATTAATATCATATTATAAAAAAGCAGCTATTTTTAATAGCTGTTTTTTTATTTGCCTAAAACTAAACTATATTTACAATTATTTAATTTTTTTATTAAAATCTATTATTTATAATTACTATTGGGACATTTTAAATTAAAAATCAAAAATATTTAACATATTGCTTAATAGTTTTAGCTTTGTTGAAATGAAAAAAAACATATTATTAATGTTGCTTTTAGTAATAATTACTTTAGGCATTGTTACTACTAAATTTATTTTAGAAAAGAAATCTATATCTACAGAGACAGAGGTAGATGAGATTACAAAGCTTAGAGAAAAGCATAAATATTTTCTTGAAAACAGTCCATACAAACAGACAAGAGATCTTTCTAAAAAAGAGCGTAAAGCGAGAGCATTACCGCCAAATGGATATTTTGAGCAATTATGGGATCGCACATTAGATCCAAATTTAGGGTATCCAAATTATCGAGGAGCATTAAAGATTCAGCATGAGTTGATTGAGGCAAATAAAAACTTAGGAGAGAGTATTGCTTTTGGAGTACCAGGAGATTCACCGGGTAATGCATGGATAGAAAGAGGTCCTAATAATATAGGAGGAAGAACAAGAGGAATTTTATTTGATCCAAATGATGCAAACAATGAGCGAGTATTTGCAGGAGGAGTTAGTGGGGGTTTATGGGTAAATGATGATATTACGGATGAGAATTCAACTTGGACCTTAGTTCCTGGAGTTCCTGAAAATATAGCTGTTGTAGAGATAGTTTATGATCCAAATAATACAAATACACTTTATATTGCCTCTGGAGAATCGTATACTTCAGGTAATGCTATTGGTAATGGAGTATATCGTTCTACAGATGGAGGTGTGAATTGGGAGATGATTTTTGGGGGACCAGAAGGGACTAGTGCATTTAATCAATCTGGATCTCGAATTTTTGTTGACGGTATTTTTTATATTAATGATATAATAACAAGAAATAATAGTGGAGTTACAGAATTATATATTGCTGCGGCTAGCGCAAGTGCAGGAAGATTGACAGGAGGTAGTTCTGACCCTTTCGGGTATTTAGGAATTAATGAAAGAGGGGTTTATAGATCTGTAGATAATGGAGACACCTGGATGTTTGTCAGTATAATATCTACAACATTAGCAAATACACTTATCAATCCAAATGATTTAGAACTAGATATAAATAATAATATTTGGTTGTCTACAACTAGAGAAGTTGTTTCTGGTATGGATGGCGGTGAAGTATTTAGATCTACAGATGGGGTCAATTTTAATCATGTAAATACTATTCCTAATGCTCGTAGGACAGAAATAGAACCATCGATGCAAAATGCTAATATTTTTTATGCAGCTGCAGCTGTATCTGCAAATCAAGCTAATATTTATATAACTAGAGATGCTTTTAATACTGTTATTCAATTACCTGAACCTGATGATGTGGATGACTTTATCCCTTCAAATGATTACTCAAGAACTCAAGCATTTTATAATTTACCTATAGAGGCCGATCCGAATAATGAAAACATACTATATATTGGAGGAATTGATTTGTTTAGAGGAATTCTTACCTCAGGATCAAATAGTGTGCAGTGGAGTCAAATTTCTAAGTGGTCTAACAATAATCAATTAGCAAATTTAGATGTTTCTTTAGTTCATGCAGATCAACATGCTATAGTATTTAATCCTACAAATTCAAATGAAGTGGTTTTTGGTAATGATGGAGGAGTTTATTATACAAATAATATTGCTACAAGTGGTGTAGAGCCAAATACAAATATTGAACCTCGAAATAAAGGATATAATGTTACTCAGTTTTATGCAGCAGACATTAATAACTTAACTGGTAATATTGGAGGAGGAACACAAGATAATGGAACACCTTATAATTTTAATCCTACTGGAGCCAATGATCCTTTTTATACTATCATTAGTGGAGATGGTATTTATGGGCAATTTGATTCTGAAGGTGAGTATTTCATAGGATCTTCTCAACGAATTAATTATAAGTTTTTTGAATTGCCAATTCAGGCAAATTTAAGTAACCCATCAGGACCAACTCCTTCGGTAAGAACTCAAATAACATCCAATAATTATACTATTATAGATAGAGATGGAGGTAATTTTGTTAATGAAGCAGATGTAGATACAAATCTAGATATTTTATATATTAACGCAAGTGATGGTGTGTCTGGAGGAGCTATTAGAATTGGTAGATATTCTAATCTCTTACAAGGCTCAAGTGCAAATGTTCGAGAAACTTTAATAACAGACCCACTTTTAACAGAAGTAATATCTGTTTTTAAAGTATCTCCACATACTACAAATTCAACACGATTGTTGGTAGGAACAGAATTCAATACTTTGTTAAATGTTGCAAATGCAGATACCACTCCAGTATTTACAGAAATAACAGGGTCAAATTTTGTAGGTAGTATATCAGACATAGAGTTTGGAGAGAATTCTCAAACGATTATGGTAACGATTTCAAATTACGGCGTAGATAGTATTTTTTATACAGAAGATGACGGAGCGACTTGGACATCAAAAGAAGGTAACCTACCAGATATTCCGGTATTTACGATATTACAAAGCCCATTAAATCCAGATGAAGCTATTGTGGGAACTCAATTTGGAGTGTTTAGAACAAGTAATTTTTTAGATGCTTCTCCAATATGGCAACAATCTTTTAATGGGATGAGTAATGTACCTGTAAGAGATTTAGACTTACGTCCATCTACTAATGAGGTTTTGGCTACTACTTATGGGAGAGGAGTATTTACGGGATCATTTGTAGAAGATCCTAATGGAGATAATGATGGTGATGGAGTTTTAAATGATGTAGATAACTGCCCAAATACACCAAATGCAGATCAGGCCGATGCAGATAATAATGGTATAGGGGATGTATGTCAAGATATAGATAATGACGGGATATTAGA
Source organism: Flavobacteriaceae bacterium (assembly GCA_003443635.1). NCBI lineage: Bacteria > Pseudomonadati > Bacteroidota > Flavobacteriia > Flavobacteriales > Flavobacteriaceae > Flavobacteriaceae bacterium. The sequence continues at coordinate 668,103 of CP031964.1, forward strand.
TATCAATGACAATTGTCCGAACAATGCAAATCCAGATCAGGCCGATGCAGATGGTGATGGTTTAGGGGATGTTTGTGATATTCCAATGATTAATGATCAAGATAATATTACTGTAGAGATTGTTTCAGAAACTTGTCCAGGATTAGATAATGGTGTTATCACAGTAACAGCATTAGCTACAACATTCACCTATAATGCAAACGTAACAGGTCAAGGAGTTAATATTGATCAGACATTTACGAGCACTACAACTTTTGAAGATTTACCAGTAGGTTCATACATAGTAACAGTAACAGTAGCTAGTGAAAACTTTGAACGTAGTTTTGAACTTAATGTAGATCCATCACCACCGTTGAATATTGATTTTGATGGGGTATTGCCAGGAGCTAGACCTAATAGTCAGATATATGTATTTGGAGTAAATGAAGGGACAGGGCCATTTGAGATACGATTTAATAATGAATTGATCCGCACAACAAATGAATCTTCGATAGAAGTAGAGTTGTCAGGCTCAGGGTTATTAGAGATTATTCCATCTAGGCTATGTGAAGGTATCTTTTCATTAGAAGTTGAAGGCTTGTTAAACGTGAATGAAGTACGAGCATTTCCAAACCCAGTGATAAATGATCTTACGGTGAGTATACCAGGAGATATTAGTACTGTGCCAGTGAGTATATATAATATTACAGGACAGTTAGTATATCAAGAGAATTCTAGTGTGATAGGAAATAGTATTACACTTCCATTTAGTGATATGTCAGAAGGAGTATATTTTGTAAGATTAGAAATGGAAACACCAGTAGTTTTAAAAATAATAAAATAGCTATTAATATTTAGTCAAAGAAATATTTAGTAATTACTAAACTGTTTCCTTATAATATCAAAAATACTTTCAGGCGATAGTCTGACTTTATTTTGTAGCTCGTTCATTTTGCCATGATCTGTAAATGCATCAGGAATACCTAAAAGTATAGTTTTATTTTTATAGTTATTTTTTGAAGCAAATTCTAATATAGCACTTCCAAACCCTCCATTTACAGTGCCATCTTCAACACTAATAATACATTTGTAAGTTTTAAAAATAAGATGCAATGCTTTTTCATCTAAAGGTTTTACAAATTGCATATCATAATGAGATACATTAATATTTTTAATTGCAATAGTTACATTTTCTGCAATGCTACCAATGCTAAGAATGGCTATATCTTGCCCTTTTTTGAGTAACTCACTTTTGCCAATTTCTATTTTTGAGAAAGAATGTTTCCAATTTACAGTAACACCGCGACCTCTTGGGTAACGAATAGCAATTGGTAACTCTAAACTTAATTGAGCAGTATACATTATATTACGCAATTGGATCTCGTTTCTTGGAGCAAATATAATTAGATTTGGGATACACCTTAAATAAGCTAAATCAAAAACACCATGATGTGTTGCGCCATCTTCACCTACTAATCCAGCTCTATCTAAACAAAAAACAACAGGTAGTTTTTGTAAAGCTACATCGTGTATCACTTGATCATAAGCTCGTTGTAAAAATGTAGAATAAATATTACAAAAAGGAATCAAACCTTGAGTGGTCATGCCTGCTGCAAGTGTTACAGCATGTTGCTCAGCTATACCAACATCAAAAGCACGTTCAGGTATTTCGTCCATCATATATTTTAGAGAACTTCCAGTAGGCATAGCAGGGGTAATGCCAACAATATCTTTATTTTGCTTTGCAAGTTCAACAATCGTATATCCAAAAACATCTTGATATTTGGGAGGTTGCTCTAGTTCGGGTTTAGGAATTAAATCCCCTGTTGAAGCGTTAAATTTCCCTGGAGCATGATATTGTACTTGATTTTCCTCTGCTTGTTTTAATCCTTTCCCTTTAGTGGTAATTATATGTAAAAATTTAGGGCCTTTAACAGATTTTAAACGCTCTAACTCTGAAACAATTTTATAAATATCATGGCCATCTATAGGACCTGAATAGTCAAAATTTAAAGCCTCAAAAATATTATCTTGTTTTTGGATCCCCTTTTTTACATTAGTTAAATATTGTTTTAAAGCGCCTACACTTGGATCTATCCCAATAGCATTATCATTTAAAATAACCAATAAATTTGCATTGGTAACTCCAGCGTGATTTAATCCTTCAAAGGCCATTCCACTTGCAATGGAGGCATCGCCTATAACAGCGATATGATGTTTATGTTCTCCTTTTAATTGTGAAGCAATGGCCATTCCTAATGCTGCAGAAATTGAAGTTGAAGAATGACCTACCCCAAAAACATCATATTTACTTTCACTTCGTTTAGGAAACCCACTAATACCTCCTAATTGTCTATTAGTATGAAATATATTTTTTCTACCAGTTAATATCTTATGGCCGTATGCTTGATGACCTACATCCCATATTAATAAATCATTCGGAGTTTGAAACACATAATGTAAAGCAATAGTAAGCTCTATAACACCTAAACTAGCCCCTAGATGTCCTTCTTTAGTGGCAACAATATCAATAATAAATTTGCGCAATTCTTTAGCGAGTTGCGGTAAATCGCCAATATTTAGTTTGCGTAAATCTTTAGGTGAATCAATCTGTTGTAATAAATTATTCATACGGTTACAAATGTACGAGTTGAAATTGTATTTTTGATATTATGGAGAACCCATTTGACGATACTTATTTTATGAAGAAAGCACTTCAGGAAGCTGAAATTGCTTTTGAAAAAGGAGAAATCCCTGTTGGAGCTGTAATTGTAATAGATAACAGAATTATAGCTAGAGCTCATAATCTTACTGAAGTACTCAATGATGTTACTGCCCATGCCGAAATGCAAGCGATTACTGCTGCTGCTAATTTTTTAGGCGGGAAATATTTACAAAATTGTACTTTATATGTTACTTTAGAGCCTTGTCAGATGTGTGCAGGAGCTTTGTATTGGAGTCAGATTTCTAATATTGTATATGGGGCTAAAGATGAAGAACGAGGTTGTACTATTTTAAATACAAAATTGCATCCAAAAACAAATTTAAAAGGCGGTGTTTTAGCAAACGAAGCTTCAAACCTATTAAAGCGATTCTTTATTGAAAAACGAAACTTAAATTGAAATCTAGTTCCTGCTACTACTTTTATTGAAGATTAAATATTAGAGAGATTACTTTTCATGATTGCGCATTTTATCTAGATTTTCCTTAGTAATCATATAATCATTCACATTTTTATTTTTCCATCTGTAATATGAAAATAGAGGAAATACAATTAAAAACAATCCAGCTACACCTCCTCCAATAAGTTTTTGAGAATAAGAAACTTCTATTACGTAACCAACAAAAATACAGCCAATACATATGATGAATAAAAAAGCGATGAGATACTTCATATAACTAAATTTAAGATGTAAAGTTAATTAATTGGCGGCGATATGCAGTTAAAAGCTTTGACTTTGAAACAAAACCATAATAACTGTCATTTTTAATAACAGGCAAATTCCAAGCACTAGAATTTTGAAATTTTGTCATTACACTTTGCATTGTGTCTGTTTCGTAAATAATATATTCAGGAGCGCGATGCATATAATCTCTAACTAACATTGTATCATACAAACTTTGATCAAACATAAAACTACGAATATCATCAATTAAAATAATGCCTTCAAGCTTATTTTTTGAGTCAGTTACAGGGAATAAATTACGTGTAGATTTAGAAACACCCTGATGTACCATCTCTCCTAAGGTCATTTCTGGGTGAAGTATTATAAAATTCTTTTCGATAACTGTATCAAGCTTCATTAAAGTCAATACACTTTTATCTTTATCGTGTGTAAGTAAAGCTCCTTTTTCGGCTAATTCTCGAGTATAAATAGTATGTTCGATAACACTTTTAGTAATGATAAATGAAATAGCCACAGTAATCATTAAAGGAACAAATAATTCATAACCACCTGTAATTTCAGCAATTAAAAAAATGGCAGTTAAAGGTGCATGAATTACACCAGCAATTAATCCAGCCATACCAATTAAAGTAAAATTAGTTTCAGATACTTGAAAGCCAAACCCTAAATTATTAATGATTTTCGCAACTACATTACCAAGAGCACTTCCCATAACCATCGTAGGGATAAATATACCACCACTACCTCCAGCGGCAAAAGTTGCTGTCATTGCAATAGCTTTAAAAATAGTAATCCCAACTAGTAATGCAATAATGACCCAAATGTTATCATTAAATGAATCAAAAGGTGTTGCTCCTAATGCATTTAAATGATTTCCGGATAATAAATCATTAATAAATCCAAAACCTTCTCCATAAAGGGGAGGAATAAAATAGAGCATTGCTCCAATAGTAAACCCACCAATAATTAATCTTTGCAAACGAGTTTTACATTGTGTAAACAATTTAGTGATAGCATAGTACATCTTCGTGAAATAAATAGAAGCAAACCCAGTACCTATACCTAAAGCTATATAAAAAAGAGTGTCTTGAATTTTGAATTTATCTATAATATTGAAATTAAAAAGAACATCATCACCTAGAAAGAAATAAGAAGTTAGAACTGATGATACTGAAGCTAATAATAATGGTAATAAAGATGCAAAAGTTAAGTCTAAACTAAATACTTCAACGGCAAAAATAATGGCTGCAATAGGTGATTTAAAGATTGACGATATGGCTCCAGCTGCAGCACAGCCAATTAATAATGTTCTTGTTTTTCTATCAATATGTAATAGCTTTCCTAAATTAGAACTAATCGCAGATCCAGATGCTACAGCTGGACCTAATAATCCTACAGAACCACCAAATCCGACAGTTAAAGGAGCAGTAATTAATGGAAAATATATTTTAGAACGAAGAATAATGCCTCCTTTTTTTGATAAAGAATATAGTATTGAAGGGATAGCATGTTCAACAGGTTTTTTAGATATATATTTGGTAAATAGATATACTAATAATAGCCCTAAAAAAGGTAGAATAAAATAGAGTTGGTTTTTAGAAGAAATAATACCTTCTTCTAAAAGTACTTGTATTGTAAAAGTGATATTTTTTAAAACTACAGCCGTTAAACCTGCCAATAAACCTATCAAGATACTTAATAAAAAAACAAAATTTTTCTGAGAAATGTGTTTATATCTCCAAATAAGAAATCGTTTTATTAAAGATTGTTTAGACATTATTTAAAACTACTAAAAAAAATCCTGTGGTTAACAGGATTTTATATTTAGTTTTAAATTAAGCTCCTGAAGCTGAGTGTTATCTATTGAAGCTGGAGCATCAATCATCACGTCACGCCCTGAGTTGTTTTTTGGAAATGCTATAAAATCACGAATGGTTTCTTGACCACCAAGAATAGCAACTAACCTGTCTAATCCAAAAGCAATACCACCGTGTGGCGGTGCACCATATTCGAAAGCATCCATTAAAAATCCAAATTGTGCTTTTGCTTCTTCATCTGAGAAACCTAAATGTTTGAGCATAATAGCTTGTGTAGCTTTATCATGAATACGAATAGAACCTCCACCAATTTCATTCCCATTAAGAACGAGATCGTACGCATTAGCTTTTACATCGCCTGGATTAGTATCTAGTAATTTTATTTGACCAGGTTTAGGAGAGGTAAATGGATGATGCATCGCGTGATAGCGTTCGGTATCTTCATCCCATTCTAATAATGGGAAATCCATAACCCAAAGAGGTGCAAATTCATTGGGTTTGCGTAAACCTAAGCGTTCTGCTAACTCCATGCGTAAAGCACTTAATTGCGCTCTTACTTTATTTTTTTCACCTGAAAGTATACAAATTAAATCACCTGCTTTAGCTCCAGTTTTTTCTGCCCATTTGGCTAAATCATTTTGATCATAAAACTTATCTACAGATGATTTATAAGTTCCATCGTCATTACAACGAGAATAAACCATCCCTAAAGCACCAACCTGAGGTCGTTTAACCCATTCAATTAATTTATCTATTTCTTTACGAGTGTATGTATTAGCTCCAGGTACAGCAATACCAACTACTAATTCGGCATTGTTGAAAACTCCAAAATCTTTGTGCTGGCAAACATCATTAAGTTCTCCAAACTCCATTCCAAAACGAATATCTGGCTTGTCATTTCCATATAAACGCATTGCATCATCATACAATATTCTTGGAAATTCATTAATCTCAATACCATTTATTTCTTTAAGTAAATGACGTGTTAAACCTTCAAATGTATTTAAGATATCTTCTTGTTCTACAAATGCCATTTCGCAGTCTATCTGAGTAAACTCAGGTTGTCTATCTGCACGTAAATCTTCATCTCTAAAACATTTTACTATCTGAAAATATTTATCCATGCCACCAACCATAAGTAATTGTTTAAAAGTTTGTGGAGATTGTGGTAAAGCATAAAACTGACCTTCATTCATTCTTGATGGTACTACAAAATCACGAGCACCTTCAGGAGTAGATTTAATTAAATACGGAGTTTCAACTTCAATAAAACCATCGTTAGATAAATAGTTTCTAACTTCTTGAGTAACTTTATGTCTGAAAATTAAATTTTCTTTTACGGGATTACGTCTGATATCTAAATAGCGATATTGCATACGTAACTCTTCACCACCATCAGTATGATCTTCAATAGTAAATGGAGGTGTGTTTGAGTTATTTAAGATATTAAGCTCTGAAACTAAAACTTCAATTTCTCCGGTTGGAATATTTGGATTTTTTGAAGCACGTTCAATAACAGTTCCTCTAACTTGGATTACAAACTCACGACTTAATGCTTTTGCTTGACTCATTAATGCTTTTGAACTACGATCTTCATCTAAATAAAGTTGGGTAATGCCATAACGATCTCGTAAATCTATATAAATCATAAACCCTTTATCCCTTACGATTTGTACCCATCCAGAAAGTGTGACTTCTGTATTTGTGTTTGTAGTTCTTAACTCACCACAATTGTGACTTCTATACATATTGATAAATTGAGCTGCAAATTTAAGGAAGATATCTTTTTAAAATAGGGTTGTTTTTAAGATAATTTGAAACTAAAATGATATTCGTCATATTAAATAAATAAAAGTTAATAAAATATCATATTCACTATAAATTAATAAATAATTAACAAATTTCTTTAAATTTTAATAAATAATTAAGATATTTATGAGATTAATTCAAAAAACAAAATATTATGAACAAAACATTATTTTTTAAAATGTTTGTCTGTTTGTTAGTTTTCCTACCTTTAAGCACATTTGCTCAGCAAATTAAAGGTACAATAACTGATGGATCTACAAACACCCCTTTAGGAGGAGCGAGCATTTTAATTAAAGGAACTACAACGGGAACGACATCGGACTTTGATGGTAATTACAGTTTAAATGTAAATAGTTTCCCGGTAACATTAGTATTCTCTTCTTTAGGATTTGAAACTATAGAAAGGGTTGTAGAGCAATCGGGTACGGTTAATATAACAATGCAAGAATCTGCTACATCACTAGATGAAGTTGTCATTACGGGCCTTGCTTCTAGCATTAAGCGATCTAATTTGGCAAATAGTATCTCAACAGTAAATAGCGAAACACTTACAGGAACTACTACTGGATCGACTTTAGATGGAGCTTTATATGGTAAATTAACAGGAGTTAATATTAACTCATCAGGAGGGGCGCCTGGTGGACAAACTGCAGTTAGATTAAGGGGAATATCTTCTTTGTCAGGTAACAATCAACCTTTATTTATTGTAGATGGAGTTTACATTAGTAATGTACAGCTTACAAATGGATCATCTGTAGCATCTGGAGCGAATGCAGGTAGAGAAGAAGGAGGGTCAAATAGAGTTTCTGATATTAATCCTGACGATATAGAAAAAATAGAGATTCTTAAAGGAGCTTCTGCTGCAGCTATTTATGGAACTAGAGCGAATGCTGGAGTAGTTATTATTACAACTAAAAGAGGTAAATCAGGACAAACTACTGTTAAGTTTAATCAGGATGTTGGGTTTAATACGATTCAAAATTTTGCAGGAAGAAGGCAATTTACTTCAGCTACAGTAGCTTCTACTTTTGGAGCTGCAGAGGTGCCTATTTTTGAAGCAGCTCTTGCGGCAGGTCAAATATTTAATTATGAAGAGGAATTATATGGAGAAGAAGGGTTAATAATTGATAACAGGATATCTGTGTCAGGAGGAGGTGATAAAACGAAATTCTATTTTAATGCAAGCAGGAGAAATGAAGACGGAATTATGCTGCGAACCGGATATGAGCGAAATTCAATACGATTAAATTTAGATCACAAATTTAATGATAAATTAAAAATAGGAATGTCTTCTAATTATATAAATAGCCGTGCAGATCGTGGAGCTGTTGGTAATGAAAATAATGGAGGATTTAGTGTGGGTTACAATTTAGCATTGGTAACTGCAGATTGGGAAAACTTGTTCCCTGATGAAAATGGAGTGTATCCTGACGGAAGATTTGCAGCAACCAATATTATTTTAAATCGAGATTTAATAGATAATTATGAAGAAGTGAATCGATATATTCAAGGTGGTAATATTGAGTATAAAGCTATTACTAAAGATAATTTTAGATTAAAACTTATAGCAAATGGTGGGTTGGATTATTTTCAAGGCAATACATTTGTTTTTATTCCAGAATTTCAGCAGACACAAAGAGCAACTACTCAGGGATTTGTGAGTGCTGGAAGTGGTAATTCTTTACAATTAAATTATAGTGCTTTTGCAGTACTTGATTATTTTACGGATAATGATATTAGTATTAATGGTCAATTTGGAGTTTCCTATCTTAATTTTGAAAGTAATTCAGTAATAAACCAAACGACACAACTTTTTCCTCAACAAAGAAACTTAGCTCAAGGAAATTCATTTGCTGTTTTTCAAAGACTTACCGAAGAAGAAGAATTTGGAATTATAGGACAAAGTACTTTTAATTGGAAAGACAGAGTTATCGCTACAGCTGGTATCCGATTTGATAAATCAAACCTTAATGGAGATGCTAATGAGTTTTTTGCATTTCCTAGAGCTTCAGTAGCAGTAAATATTGCAAATTTTGATTTTTGGAATTTGGATGCAGTGAATCTATTTAAAGTACGATTTGCATATGGTGAAACTGGCAGTAGCGCTCAATTTGGTTCTTTATTTACCCCACTTGGGCCTACTTCTATTGGAGGAGTTCCGGGCTTAGGATTACCTACAGTAGGGCAAAATAACATAGCAGCACAATTAGGAGACCCTGGACTTGAGCCAGAAACTTCTCAAGAAGTAGAATTTGGAGTTGACTTTTCTTTTTTAGAAGGAAAAATAGGACTTGAACTCACTGGGTATATTAGAGATGTTGAAAACCTTATTTATCCTTTTTCTTCTATTCCTTTATCATCAGGATTTGCTAATACAATACGAAATGATTTTGATTTGAGAAATGAAGGTTTTGAAATTGCACTTAATGCAAACCCAATAAATAAAGATAATATTAATTGGAACACCAGACTTAACCTTTGGAAAAATACAGCTGATGTAGAACGTTTAGGTGTTGGAGAGTTTCAACCTGCTGGAGAGGGGTTTAGTTTAACTTTTGGTAGTTCATTTATACGAGAAGGAGAAACTGCAACGTCGTTGGCTGCAAATATAGGAGGGGTTACAACTATCATTGGAGATGCAGCTCCTGATTTTGAAATGAGTTGGTTTAATCAAATTAACTTTTTAAAGAATTTCGACTTAACGTTTCTCTGGCATTTGAAACAAGGAGGTGATGTATTGAATTTAACTAAATTACTTTCTGATTTTGGTGGTGTAACACCAGATTTAGATGATCCTAATGTTATCGCTAATCCAAGATTTGGAACTTTTGGAGCCGCTGGTTATATTGAAGATGGAACGTATTTACGTTTAAGAGAAATAGGATTATATTATACTTTACCTGTTTTTAAAGAGTTTTTTAGAGAAGCACGTATAGGTATTTCGGGAAAAAATATAATTACTATTACTGATTACTCTAGTTATGATCCTGAAACTTCAGCATTCGGTCCGTCAGGACTTTCTCAAGGAATTGAAGTTGCTCCTTTTCCTAGCGCAAGGCAGTTTTATTTTCATTTAGGATTAACGTTTTAAAAAAAATAATTATGAAAACTTTAAATAAAATTAAACTATTAGGAACCATTTTATTATTGGTTTCTTGTTCTTTGGATGAGATAACTGATCCAAATCAACCTGGGGTCGAAAATATACTATCCAACCCTACAGAAGAGACATTGAATTTTTTAATTCAAGGATTAGAATCTAAAGCTCGTAGTGGTGTAGGAGGATTTATAACAGCAACAGGATCTATAGCCAGAGAGTTATATGATTTTAATGCTTCTGACCCAACAACAACAGCTACGTTGATAGGCAAAGATGGAGTTATGTTAACAGGTTCAGAACCTCAACTAACAGGAACTTTATTTGCTAGATATCAAGCAGTAAAGAATGCTGATTTTGTATTGGATGCAGTAGATAATGCAGGGGTGACCGATGCACAACGCAGAGGATACAGAGGAGCTGCTCTTACTTATAGAGGGTACATGCTTTTAGATGTGCTTAGTTTATTAGGAACAAATGGTGTAAGAATTGATATTTCGGACCCTAATAATTTAGGCCCTTTTGTTAGTGAAAGTGATGGTTTTCAGGCTATTAGAAATATGTTGGATGAAGGTTTTTCAGAATTGCAAAATGCTGCAGAATTTTCATTTATTTTTTCTTCAGGCTTTGAAGGCTTTAATACACCAGAAACATTTGCTCAATTCAACAGAGCGATTGCTGCTCGTGTAGCTATTTATCAAGAAGATTATGCAGGAGCATTAGCTATGTTGCAAGATTCTTTCTTTGATATGAGTGGAGATGTTACCGTTGGGCCAAAAAGAGTGTATGCACAAGGAGGAACAGAGTTATTAAATCCAATTTTTAAAGCACCTCAACAAAGTGGAGATCAGTTTGTTGTTCATAATCGTTTCATCGATGATATCCAAACAGGAGATACAAGAATTAATAAGTTCCGCCTGAGAGATGATCCAGTGGCAAGAGATGGCTTGAATGGAACTCATGAAATAGCTTTGTATGCAAGTGCAACTTCACCTATAGATCATATTCGTAATGAAGAGTTAATTTTAATTTATGCTGAAGCCAATATTCAGTTGGGAAATTTTCCTGAAGCAGTAATGGCATTAGATGTAATACGTAATACGCATGGTTTGCCAAATTATTCAGGACCTGTAATGGAAGCAGAACTTATTGATGAAATGTTGTATAACAGATCATATTCTTTCTGGGCAGAAGGTCAAACAATGTTTGATTTGAGAAGATATAATCGATTAAATGATAATTTTCTGCCAATTGATAGAGCTGGTGATATTATACATACACAATTCCCTATTCCACCTTTTGAGGTTCAGTAGTATAATTGAGAATAACCATTTAATAAAAAAAGCCGAAACTTTAAGTTTCGGCTTTTTTTATTCTATTTATCTAAAACTAAATCTCCAGTAACTAACTCTGTTTCTTTTGGAACAGATCTATTTCGCAGCCACATTTTAAATCGTGTCACTAAATAAAATAATATAGGAACGACAACTAAAGTTAAGAATGTAGCGATGAACAGACCATAGATTACAGTCCAAGCCAATGGTCCCCAGAAAATCACATTATCTCCACCTACATATATATTAGCATCAAATTCGCTAAACAATGTGTAGAAATTAATATTTAAACCAGTAGCTAGTGGTATTAATCCTAGGATGGTTGTAATAGCAGTTAGTAATACAGGGCGTAAACGTGCTTTTCCAGCTTTTATAACACACTCTAATAGAGTAAGATTATCTACATAATCCTTCTCGTCAAGATTTTGTTCTTCTTTTTTACGGTCTATTAAGAGTTGTGTATAATCTAAAAGAACTACTCCATTATTTACTACAATTCCTGCTAGAGATATGATCCCCATCATAGTCATCATGATTACGAAAGAACTACCTGTAGCAACAATTCCTCCAAACACACCAATTAAACTTAAAAAGATAGCTAACATAATAATGCCAGGTTTTGATACAGAATTAAATTGAAATATCAATATGAAAAAGATTAATCCTAATCCTGTAAAAAATGCACCCATTAAAAAAGACATTTGTTTAGCTTGCTCTTCAATCTGTCCGGTATAATCTATTTTAACGCTATTAGGAACACCATTAAAATTAAGCATCTCGCTTTGAATCTTTGCTACAATAGCTCCTGCATCTGTAAAACCTGGTGCTAATGCTGAATATACAGTTACTACACGCTTTACATCTTTATGTTTAATAGCACTAAAACCTGAACTATTTACTTGTTTAGCTACTGTAGAAATTGGAATTTCTTTAATTTTTCCAGAGTTATCTCTAAAGGTTATATTTTGATTGAAGATAGCACTAGTGTTGTATTTATTATCTTTGTTAAAACGAACGTAAATATCATAATCATCACCACCTTCTTTATAGATTCCAGCTTTTGCTCCAAAAATAGAATTACGTAATTGCTGCCCAACCTGACCTGTGCTAACTCCTAATTCACCAGATTTTTTACGATCTACTTTTACTTGCATAGCAGGTTTAGCTCTATTTACATCTATTTTAAGCTCATCGATGCCAGGAATATTTTTAGTATTTAAGTAGCTTTTCATGGCTTCAGCGGTCGTAATTAATTCGACATAATTATCGCCTTCTAGTTCAATATTAATAGGATAACCAGCAGGAGGGCCAACAGCATCCTTTTCAACAGAAATTGCAACACCTGGATAAATACCTTTTAAAGCTTCTTGGATTTTCTTTTGAAGTACTTTACTGTCAGCTCCTTTTCTAAATTTATATTCTCGCATAGAAGCTGTAATTTTGCCTCGATGTGGCATTTCTGCAGCAGAACCTCCGTCAGTTTGTGGATTTCCGGCACCTTCACCTACTTGAGAAACTGAACTCTCTACTAAAAAGTTTTCTCCATTTGTATCTAAATATTCTCCAGAATTAATAATGGTATAAACACGTTTTTCTATATCACTTGTAATGGTATTTGTTTTTTCAATATCTGTGCCTTCAGGGTATTCGATATAAACAATAATTTGATTAGGAGAATTATCTGGGAAGAATTCCACTTTTGTTCTTTGACTTTGTACTGAAGCTCCAAAACCACCAAAAGCAATGAATAGTAATATAAATGTCCCTACACTAATTCCTATAGGTCTCCATCCTTTTAACGCACCGCGTAAAGCTTTTTCATAAAAACGCTCCCAACGTGGTAAAATTTTATTTTGAAAGTAATTGGCAGCTTTTCTCAATACCAAACGATATACCCAAAGCATGATTGCAGTAAATATCATAATACTCCCGATAGCTTTATATGTACCTCCAAAAAGAAGAATTAATATCCCTGTTATAGCAACGATTGAAGATATAGTGACTATACGTTTTAAGGGCATGTCTCTATCTTCAGTACTCATAAATTGAGAAACCATTACAGAATTAAAAAAGATAGCAACAAATAAAGACGATCCTAATACTACCGATAATGTCACTGGAAAATAGATCATAAATTGCCCCATAACTCCTGGCCATAAGCCTAATGGAATAAAAGCTGCAACTGTAGTTAATGTAGAAATAATAATAGGGAACGCGATCTCGCCTATTCCTTTTTTGGCTGCTTCAACCCTACTTAAGCCTTCTTCATCCATTAGACGATATACGTTTTCTACCACTACAATTCCGTTATCTACTAACATTCCTAATCCCATAATTAGACCAAAAAGAATCATGGTATTCATCGTATAGCCTAAAGCATTAAGAATCATCAATGACATAAACATTGACATTGGTATAGCAAACCCGACAAACAAAGCATTTTTAAATCCTAAAAAGAACATTAATACAGTAACTACCAGAATAATTCCAAAAATGATATTGTTTACCAAATCATCTACCTGACCAATAGTTTTAGAAGACTGATCGTTGGTAACAGTTATCTTTAAATCACTCGGAAGGATATTATTTTCTTTGGTTTCTTTTAAAATAGTTTGTATTTGTTCAGCAGCGGCAACCATGTTTTTCCCCGAGCGTTTTTTTACATCGAGCATAACAACACGATCTTCAAACTCTCTTGCATAAGTGGTGCGCTCTTTTTCTTTAAAAGAAACAGTTGCTATATCCTTTAAATAAATGGGGCTATTATCTTCAGATTTTACAACAAAATTTTCTAACTGATTAGGAGTGTCAATTTCACCTAAAATTCTGATGGTGCGTCGTTGTCCACTAGCAATTAAATTTCCAGCAGACATAGTCACATTTTCATTATTTATTGCGTTAATAACATCATTAAAGCTTACCTGAGCAGCCATCATTTTATAGATATCTACAGCAACTTCAACTTCTTTATCTTGAGCCCCTCTAATAGCTACTTCTTTTATTTCTTGAAGATCTTCAATTTCATCTTGAAGATATTCGCCAAATTCTTTTAATTTTTGAACAGGATAATCTCCTGAAATATTGATGTTAAGAATTGGAAGTTCTTCAGAAAGACTTAATTCAAAAACATTAGGTTCGACTTTGGCACCATTAAATGTTGGCCAATCTTCACTAGAAGTTTCCGAATCGACTTCATCTTTTACTTTTTGTTTAGCAGCATCTACAGTGAGGTTTTCATCAAACTCAACTATAATAATGGAATAGTCTTCTTGAGAAGTGGAAGTTATCTCTACTACATTACTAACTGTTTTAAGCTTATCTTCTAAAGGATCTGTAATAAGTTTTTCTATATCTTCAGCAGTATTCCCTGGAAATACAGAGCTAATATAAATTTTGGTTTCTCTAATTTCCGGGAAATTCTCTCTTGGCATTGCAAAATATGCTGAGATACCAAGGATGAGAATTAAAACCATGACTACATAAATGGTAGTTTTATTGTTAATAGCCCAAGAAGATAAACCAAACTCTTTATCGACTTTCTTTTTTTTCTTAGCCATAATTATTGATTTTTAACTGTTACCGATTGACCATTTCTTACATTACGAGCACCTTCATTAACGATCTCTACACCGTTTTCGATACCACTTAGTATTTCAATATTATCGCCTTGTGTTTTGCCAGTCTCAATATCTCGCCTTTCGGTAATACCATCATTATTAGATGTTTTGTCTTTAATAATATAAATGTATTGTTGACCATTAGCGTCTTCAGAAATAATGCTTTGCGGAATTAATACTGCTTTCTCATTCGTGTAATCATTAATCTTAAGTTTAGCAGTAAGGTTTGGTTTTATCGTTTTATCTTTATTTGGAATAGCAACTTCTACTTTAAAAGTTCGATTAGAAGGATTTATGAAATTACCTGCTTGGCGGATTTTAGCTTCCATTGTTGTTCCTAACACAGGAAACTCAACTTGTACATCTTTATTTTTAGTAATATTTGAAATATAACTTTCAGGTACATCAGTTTCAATATACATATTGCTGAGATTTACAATGCGAACTAATTGTGATTGTCCTGGAACTACAACTGCTCCTTGTTCAGTAATAACATCATCAATAACACCAGAAAAAGGCGCCCTTACATTAGTTTTGTTTAATTGAGCGTTAAGCTGATCTACTGCTTTTTGTTGTGCTTCGTATGATGATTTTGCTTGAAGGTATTGTATTTCACTCCCTATTTTTTGATTCCAAAGACGTTCCTGTCGCTCAAAAGTAGTTTTAGCTAAATCTGCTTGAATTTGTAATTGTGAAACTTGTTGGCCAAGACCACCATCATCAATTGAAGCAATAATTTGCCCTTTATTTACAGTTTGTCCTTCTTTTACGAAAACACGTTTTAATATGCCTGCCGTTTCTGGATAAACAACAAGGTTTTGTTTAGTTTGTACACTACCTTGAAGCTCTAAATAGTGATTAAATACAGTGTCTTTAGCTATAAATGTTGTTATTAATAAATTATTTTTAACAGTATCTAAAGTTTTGATTTTGTTATCCAATTCTTGTAATTGAGAAACAACTTCATCTCTCTTTTCTTTAATTTTTGAAAGGTCATCTGAAGCTAAAATAGCTTCTATAGTATTCTCATTTTTGTTTCCGCAGGATACAAAAAGAAAGCTGGTCAATAATATAATTAATGTATGTTTCATTGTATATGTTTTTCTTGAGACTTAGTTTTTAGGAATTTCGTTAAGTACAGTTTCTAATTCTGTTTTTTTAGTAATTACATTAAGCATTGCTTGTAAAAACTCTTGTTGAGATGTATATAATTGGACTTGTGCTTGTCTTAATTCGAAACTGGAAGCTATTCCTTCAAAATATTTTGTTTGATTTTTCTTTTCGATACGTTCGGCTAAATTTAGATTCTGTTTTTTGTTTTCATAATCTTCAATCGAAAATTGATAATCACCTTTAGCTGCTGCAACTTGTAATTTTAATTGTTGTTCAGTATCGTTAAGATCTGCTTCAGATTTTTCAAGATTAATTCTAGCACGTTTAGTAGCAGCACTCCGTTTTCCTGAACTAAAAATAGGAACGTTTAAGCTCACACCAAAAAGAGAAGAACCAAACCATTGTTGTGAACGATCTAAAAAAGTGAAGCTTTCGCTATTTCCTGTATATCCTCCATTTATAAAAGCGCTTAAAGTTGGTAATGCTTTACTTTTTTCTAACTTTAATAATAACTCTTTGGACTCTTTATCGTTTGCTGCAATTTTATAATCTATTGTATTTGTGACATCTTCATCAGCAGATAATAAACTTAAAACAATATTTCTAGAAGTTAAACTTTCTAAATTATCAGTAATTGTAGTGTTAGAGTTTACATCTAACCCTAAAGTAATATTTAGCATTTGATATGCTAAATTCTTTAATCGCAAGGTGTTTTTTAAATTACTTTGCACACCAGCTAACGTAATTTGCAATTGCTCTACACTTTCTTCTTCTTCTAAACCATTTTCATAAATTTTAGTAGTTTCGTCAAGGTTTTTTTGAAGTACAGAAATATTGCGTTCTAAAATAGTTACACTTTCTTCAGCTAGCAATACATTTCCATAAGCATCAATAACTGCTTTTCTGATTTCTAACTCTGTTTTTTCTTTTGCATTTTTAGAAATTTCTAAAAATACTTTTGCCGATTGTAATCCTACTATATAGGAGCCATCAAAAATTAATTGATTTAGAGTTACAGTCGCATTTATATTTTGACTTGTTCCAAAAACTGCTGGAAACTGATCTTCGATACCTAAACCTAAATCATTACGTAATTGATCTGATAATAAAATTGCAGGTAAAAAAGCAGAACCTTGTTCTATAAAATTCTGATATTCAATATTAGCACTCACTTGAGGCAATCCAATAGTAGTGGTTTCCCATTTTTGTTGCTTAGCTGCTTCTATATCGAGCTTAGCTGCTTTAACATTTTTGTTGTGCTCTAAAGCATAATCTATAGCTTCTTGTAAACTAAAACTCTGTGAGGTTTCTTGAGAAAACCCAAAAAATATAGTCAGTAAGCTTAATGTTAGTATTAATCTAAACTTCATTTAAATTTGTTTTTTGTTGATTACTTTATTTAATTTTTTAATACCTTCTGGTGTGCAAATTCCTCTTAAGTGATATTCTAAAAAATTCCCCATTAACATTTTTATTGAAAACTTATCATTAGAGAATAAATCTTTATCCTTAATTGCAGTCATACCACTAAAATATATTCTAGCAATAAATTCTGGATTTATATTATCTCTATATAAATTAAGATGAATACCTCGTTCTAAATTTTTTATAACACAACTGTGCATTACATTAAACTGCTTATCTTTTAAGGTAGCGCAAATTTGAGGATAGTATTTTTGAAGTTGATATTGAGGTGATGATTTTTCATCTTTTAAATGTTTCATCACAAATTGCTTGATATCATAAATTTCTTCAATTGGGCAATTTTCTAAAGCACAAATTTGATCAATTCCGTGCGAAATGAGCTCAAATAAACTCAACGTAGTGGCTTCAACTAAATCAGTTTTATTATTAAAGTGTTGGTAGATGGTTTTTTTTGAAATCCCCATAGCATTAGAAATATCATCCATTGTAACACTTTTAAACCCATAGGTTAAAAATAAATCAGAAGCATTTAATATTATTTTTTCTCTCATATCGGATGCAAATATATAAAGGAAACTTTAAAAACAAAAATAGTTTCCAAAGTTTTAATGTAAATAAAACTTAATATTTACGTTAGGCTATTTTTAATGTGGTGAATTCCGCTATTTTTGTAGAATGCAATCAATAGAAACATATCAAAATAAATTTCTAAATTATTTAGAAAAAAACTCTGAATTTGGAGAGCCAAATAATCTTTACGCACCTATTAAATATATTTTAGAATTAGGAGGGAAACGTCTAAGACCAGTATTAACCTTGATGACTTCTGAGATTTTTGGTGTTACATATAAAAAAGCACTTGATGCTGCTTTGGCGGTTGAAGTGTTTCATAATTTTTCTCTAGTCCATGACGATATTATGGATAATGCTCCGTTACGAAGAGGTAAAGACACTGTTCACGAGAAATGGGATGTGAATACTGGGATTTTATCTGGTGATGCAATGCTAATTTTAGCATATCAGCTTTTCGAAAATTATGATAGTGATGTATTTAGAGATTTAGCAAAATTATTTAGTAAAACAGCAATACAAGTTTGTGAAGGGCAACAGTACGATGTAGATTTTGAAATTATAGACAATGTTTCTGTTGAGGAGTATTTAAAAATGATAGAGTATAAGACTGCTGTTTTAGTAGGAGCAGCAATGCAGATGGGAGCCATTGTAGCTGGTGCTTCTCTTGAGTGTCAAAGTGCAATTTATGAATTTGGAAGAAATTTAGGACTAGCATTTCAATTGCAAGATGACTATTTAGATGCTTTTGGTAATGCAGAAACTTTTGGCAAGCAAGTTGGAGGTGATATTATAGAGAATAAAAAAACATATTTATATATAAAAGCATTAGAATTCTCTTCAGAAGAAGATAAAATGCAATTACAACACTTATTTAGTTTTTCGTCTCATAACAATAATGAAAAAATAGAGGTCGTAAAGCATATTTTTAAGGAAAGTGGCGCAGCAGAAATGACTCAGAAAGAAATTGAAAATTATACAAATAAAGCTTTTTCTATTTTAGAAGCGATTAATATAACAGAAGATAAAAAAGCAATTTTAAGAACATTTGGAGAAGCCTTAATGATTAGAAATGTATAATGAAATTACCAATTACATTTAATGAATTAATTGAAGAAGCCAATGCATTAAGCTTATATGAAAAACTAGTTCATCAAATTAATAAAGATTTTTTATTGGCAAATATAGATTTACAATTTAGTGCTGATATTTTACCTAAGGTTTTAAAACAAGAACTTCACGAAAAAATATATCGCTTAATTCAGGGAAAATTCGCAGAATATTTAAACTTACTCTATATTATAGATGTCCCAGAATATAAAGTAAAAGAATTAAATGGAGATGATGTTGTTGAGCTATCAAATCAAGTATCATTTTTAATTTTGCAACGTGAATGGCAAAAAGTTTGGCTTAGGAACAAATATTAAAAGTAAACACGCACAAATGGCGCCCAAGGATCTGCAAAAATACTATCGTCGTCATCATACAATACATCATATCGAACACCAAAAGTTACATTGCCAGAATTATAACCAATACCTAGGTATAGTGCTGGAAACCAAAAATTATCATCTATAAAAATTGGATCATCAAAATTTTGAGTCACATTTAATTGCTCGAACTCAGCAGATAATTGTATTTCATAAATGGGATTAAATAAACTTATAATGCTAGCTCCAAGAATTGTAGAGTTAAAATCATTTCGACTATTTGAATACGAGCCATTAAGTCCAATGCCCAATGAAAATTGATTATTAAATTGATATATAGCACTAGGCGCTAAAGTCCCACTAAAAAAGCCATCTCCAAAACTTAGTCCTATGCCCCCTCCAAAGCGAACATGATTCCAAAAATGATCAGAATTTCTATTTTGTGTAAAAACAGATGATGTAAAAAGAAAACACCCAAAGGTAAAGAGAATTATAGATTTTAATTTAAATGAATTTATAAAGCACATAATACATTATTTTGATAGAATAGGATTCATATAAATATAACAAAATCACATCTAATTTTGCTAAAAATTGTACTTTTGACGAAATTATATTGAAGCAAGAACGTCTTATACATAATAATGGACAAATATTCTTTTTTAAACGCAGCTCATACTTCATTTTTTTCAGAATTATATGAGCAATATTTAAGAAGTCCTGACTCAGTAGAACCGAGTTGGAGGGCTTTTTTTCAAGGCTATGATTTTGGTAGTGATAGTTACCAAATAGATGATGAAACTATAGAAGGCGTAAATACACAAATTCCAGAACAAGTTCAGAAGGAATTTCAAGTTGTTAAATTAATAGATAATTATAGAAGTCGTGGACATCTATTTACTAAAACAAATCCAGTTCGCGAACGTAGGAAATATGAACCATCGTTAGCTATTGAAGAATTTGGATTGTCTGTAGCCGATCTAGATACAGTATTTTCTGCTGGAGACATCTTAGGTATTGGCTCGCAAACACTTCGTGAAATTATTAGTCATTTAGAGAAAATTTATTGTAGCTCTATCGGGGTTGAATATATGTATATAAGAGAGCCAAAAGAAATTCTCTGGATTCAAAATAAACTTAATATTAACGATAATCAGCCTAGTTTTTCAATAGAACAAAAAAAACATATTCTTAAAAAACTTAATGAAGCTGTTTCTTTTGAATCGTTCTTACACACAAAATATGTAGGTCAAAAACGATTTTCATTAGAAGGAGGAGAATCTTTAATTCCAGCACTAGATGCTGTTATAGAAAAAGCTGCTGAATATGGAGTTAAGGAATTTGTTATGGGAATGGCTCATCGTGGCCGTTTAAATACATTGATAAATATTTTTGGTAAATCTGCTAAAGATGTATTTAGTGAGTTTGATGGTAAGGATTATGAACAGGAAGTTTTTGATGGTGATGTGAAATATCATTTAGGCTGGACGAGTGATCGTTTAACTGATTCTGGTAAGAAAATAAATTTAAATATAGCTCCTAATCCTTCACATTTAGAAACTGTAGGTGCAGTTGTTGAAGGAATTACAAGAGCAAAACAAGATAAAAACGATTCAAGCCCATCTGAAGTATTACCAATTGTAGTACATGGAGATGCTGCAATTGCTGGTCAAGGTTTAGTATATGAAGTTGTGCAAATGGCACAATTAGATGGTTATAAAACTAGTGGTACAATTCATATAGTAATAAATAACCAAATTGGGTTTACCACTAATTATTTAGATGCGCGTTCAAGTACATACTGTACAGATGTAGGTAAAGTAACCTTATCTCCAGTATTACATGTTAATGCAGATGATGCAGAAGCTGTAGTACATGCGATAACGTTTGCTTTAGATTTTAGAATGGAATTTAAACGAGATGTGTTTATCGATTTATTGGGTTATAGAAAGTATGGTCATAATGAAGGAGATGAACCTCGATTTACACAGCCAAAATTATATAAAGCGATTTCAAAACATAGTAACCCTAGAGATATTTATGCTGAAAAATTATTAGCAGAAAATGTTATTGATAATAATTATGTTTTAGAATTAGAAAAAACTTATAAAGCATCTTTAGAAGAAAAACTAGAAGATTCTCGTAAAGAAGATAAAACTGTAATCACACCATTTATGCAAGATGCATGGCAAGGTTTTAATCTTGCAGATGAAAATGTAATGGTTAATGATGTAGATACTACTTACTCAAAAGAAAAATTATCTAAAATAACGGATGTTATTTCTACTTTACCTAGCGACAAAAAATTTATTCGTAAAATAGAGCGTCTAATTCAGTCAAGAAAGAAAATGTATGATGAAGATAAATTAGATTGGGCAATGGCAGAACATTTAGCCTATGGGTCTTTATTAGAAGAAGGCTTTAATGTTAGAATATCTGGCCAGGATGTTGAACGTGGTACTTTTTCTCATCGACATGCAGTAGTAAAAGTTGAAGATAGCGAAGAAGAGGTGATCTTGTTAGAAAATGTAAGTGATACTCAAGGACAATTCTCTATTTATAACTCACTGCTTTCAGAATATGGGGTTGTAGGTTTTGATTATGGTTATGCTATGGCAAGCCCAAATACATTGACTATTTGGGAAGCACAGTTTGGAGATTTTGGTAACGGAGCACAAATTATGTTAGACCAATATATTTCTTCTGCAGAGGATAAGTGGAAACTTCAAAACGGATTGGTAATGTTATTGCCTCATGGGTATGAAGGACAAGGTGCAGAACATTCATCTGGGCGTATGGAACGCTATTTACAATTATGTGCAAAAGATAATATGTTTGTTGCAGATTGTTCTACACCAGCCAATATGTTTCATTTGCTGCGTAAACAGATGAAAGCAGATTACAGAAAACCATTAATTGTATTTACACCAAAAAGTTTATTACGTCATCCAAAAGTAGTGTCTTCAGTATCAGAATTTGCCAATGGAAGTTTTCAAACTGTCATTGATGATGCTACTGCAAAAATTTCTAATATAAAAACATTAGTTTTTGTAACAGGTAAATTTTATTATGATTTATTAGAAGAACAAGAAAAACTAGAACGTCAGGATGTTGCATTGGTAAGAATAGAGCAACTATTTCCTTTACCTGTTGATGCTATTCAAGATATATTGAAAAAGTATAAGAATGCAAATGATATAGTTTGGGCGCAGGAAGAGCCAAGAAATATGGGAGCATATAGTCATATATTAATGCATTTAGAAGTGGCTAAAAATTTCAGACCAGCAACAAGAAGAGCTTATGGAGCTCCAGCAGCAGGAAGCTCAACTCGATCTAAAATACGTCATCAAGAAGTTATAGATTACGTGTTTGATAGCACAAAAAACAATCAGAGATATTAAAACAAACAATATAAAATTATAGAATAATGATTTTAGAAATGAAAGTTCCTTCACCAGGGGAGTCAATTACAGAAGTTGAAATTGCAGAATGGTTAGTGCAAGATGGGGATTATGTAGAAAAAGATCAAGCTATAGCTGAGGTTGATAGTGATAAAGCGACTCTTGAACTTCCAGCGGAAGCTAGTGGAACAATTACACTCAAAGCTGAAGAAGGAGATGCAGTAGAGGTTGGAGCAATAGTATGCTTAATAGATACAAGTGCTGCCAAACCACAAGCAGGAGAAGCATCAGTTAAAGAAGAACAAAAAGAAACTCCTAAAGCAGAACTTCCAAAAACTACTCCTATTGTAGAAACTAAGACTTATGCGAGCGGTACAGCTAGTCCAGCAGCTAAAAAGATTTTAGATGAAAAAGGAATATCTACAAGTGAAGTTTTAGGAACTGGAGTTGATGGTAGAATTACAAAAGAAGATGCTGTTCAAGCAATACCTTCTATGGGATCACCTACTGGTGGAAGTAGAGGAACTTCAAGAAGTAAAATGTCAATGTTGCGTCGTAAAGTTGCAGAACGTCTAGTTGAAGCTAAAAATACAACAGCAATGTTAACGACCTTTAATGAGGTGGATATGTCTCCAATATTTGAACTTCGTAAAGAATATAAAGAAGTGTTTAAAGCGAAACATGGTGTTGGTTTAGGATTTATGAGTTTCTTTACTTTGGCAGTAGTTAGAGCATTAAAACTATACCCAGCAGTAAATTCTATGATAGATGGTAAAGAAATGCTAACTTATGATTTTGTTGATGTTAGTATTGCTGTATCTGGACCAAAGGGATTAATGGTACCAGTAATTAGAAATGCAGAAAATTTAACATTTAGAGGTGTAGAGGCTGAAGTAAAACGTTTAGCAATTCGTGCACGTGATGGGCAAATTACTGTAGATGAAATGACAGGAGGCACTTTTACGATTTCTAATGGTGGTGTATTTGGTAGTATGCTATCTACTCCAATCATTAATCCACCGCAAAGCGGTATTTTAGGAATGCATAATATTGTTGAGAGACCAGTTGCTATAGATGGACAAGTAGTAATAAGACCTATTATGTATGTTGCTTTATCTTATGATCATAGAATTATTGATGGTAAAGAAAGTGTAGGGTTTTTAGTAGCTGTAAAAGAAGCTTTAGAGAATCCTCAAGAATTATTAATGGATAATGACATTAAAAAAGCTTTAGAATTATAAAACATAAAATTTTAGATGATCAAAAAGGCGTAATTTAATTACGCCTTTTTTATTCATAATAAACTAACTAAAATATTAAAAGAAATTACAATTATAACAATTGTAATTAGTCCAATTAATAATACCTTGTTTTTTAAAGTATTTTTATCTTCCATTAATGGTTATATGCTGTTGAAAAATAACTACCAAAAAGAAAAAACCCCGAGCCCTACCTCAGGGTTTTTATATCCCTCTTTATTTAAAAGATAATTAATTAATAGCTATGTAAATATCATCATTAAAGTAATACCAAACAATACGTAGGGCTACGTATATGTTATTTTTTTAATTTTAAAGTATTGATAGTCAATTGTTTAAATTTTAGTTTTTTTTCAAAAAAACTAAAATTTAAGGTTTTATAGTATTAAATTTTTGAATAAGAGTTAAATTAAAGTATAAAACTAAAAGAAATCTTGATTTTCTTTTGCCCAAATAAGAAGTGTATTCGGTTTATGAGTAAGGTTTAATTTTTTTATAATATTACTTCTATGTTTTTCAATAGTTCTAATAGAAACTTCTTGAAGTTCTGCAATCTCTGCTGCAGTTTGGTTTTTAGAGATTAATTCTATTATCCTTTTTTCAGTTCCGGTTAAGAGCTCAAAACCTTTAGGGATGTTAAGGGATTCTAAATGTTTCATAAGCTCTGGACTAAAATAGGGGGTGTCTAATAATATAGATTTAATACATTTTTCAATTTCAACCAGTGCAAATTCTTTTAAAATATACCCATAAACTCCTAAATTGATAGCTTCATAATAAAGTTCAGCACTTTTCTCAAAAGTGATTACAGCAATTTTTGTATTAATGCCTTTTACTTTACAAGCTTTAGCTATTTCTAAACCGGTCATTAAAGGCATTCTAATATCAAGAATAGCAATATCTGGGCGGTGTTTTAATATGAGTTCGAAAGCAGCTTTACCATCTGTTGCGCTATCTATGATATCAAATTTTTTTTCGATTAGAAAATCATGGAGACCTTTTAAAATGAGAGGATGGTCATCCGCGATAATTATGGATGGTTGCATAGGGATGTATTAATTTGCTATTACGGCTTAAGATATAAATATTTTTTATGATAATCTATAATAGCCTTTCCTTTTTTTAAAATATCAGCTCCAATAATTCCATTAACAGAATCTGACCCGTGATTTGTTAGTGCTGTATTTACATGAACAAGATTAAATAAAACTAAAGTCACTTTTTCTTGTTTCCATTTACCAATAGTAATTTTGTTTTTTTTAGATACTTGCGTATGCATATCTGTAGCACCAGCTCCAGCAGCTTTAATTTTAGAATCTTGCACATTCAACTTAAAGTTTTCTATAGCTTCAAATCCAACACAAGAAGCAGAAGCTCCGGTATCTAATATAAAACGTCCTTTTGTACCATTGATAATAGCTTTTACTTCAAAATGATTGGTTTTAATAAGCTTTAATTTAATTCTAATATATCCTTTCTCAGATAGAAAATCTTTTAACACGATTAATTTTATTTTTTTCAAATATAGGAATCAAAGCTTACTTTTGCTAGATGATAATTACAGATACTCACACTCATTTATATAGTGAAGCTTTTGATGAAGATAGAGATAAGATAATGGCCCGTGCTATTAAAGAAAATATAACACGTTTTTTTATCCCTGCAATCGATTCGACATATACAGAAGCCATGATGCAGTTGGAAAAAGATTATCCGGATAATGTATTTTTAATGACTGGATTACACCCCACACATGTTAAAGAAAACTATGAAGAGGAATTACACCACGTAGAAAACTTATTGACTAAACGCTCATTTATTGGAATTGGAGAAATAGGAATAGATTTGTACTGGGATAAAACAACATTAGCAATCCAAAAAAGTGCATTTCGTCATCAAATACGATTAGCCAAAAAGTTTAAATTACCTATAGTTATACATTGTAGAAATGCTTTTGATGAAGTTTTTGAAGTGTTAGAGGAAGAAAAAGGAGAAGGGCTATTTGGGATTTTTCATTGTTTTACCGGAACAATTGAGCAAGCACATCAAGCAATCTCTTATAATATGAAACTAGGGATTGGAGGAGTAGTAACTTTTAAAAATGGAAAAATAGATCAATTTTTAAATCAAATTGATTTGAAGCATATCGTTTTAGAAACAGATTCACCTTATTTAGCTCCAGTTCCATATAGAGGGAAAAGAAATGAAAGTAGTTATATAATTAATGTGTTAGAAAAGTTGTCCTATATATATAATTGCTCTAAAGAAAAAATTGCCGAAATTACCACGGCAAATTCAAAAACTGTATTTGGAATTTAATTATGAGTAAATCAAACATCTTATTAATATATACTGGAGGTACTATTGGTATGATAAAAGATTCGGGAACAGGAGCTTTACGTTCTTTTGATTTTGATAATTTATTATTAAAAATTCCTGAGTTAAAACTTTTAGACTGTAACATTACAACGTTTTCGTTTAACGAGCCTATAGATTCTTCAAATATGAGCCCTGAATATTGGAAGGAGATAGCGGAAATTATTGAAAATAATTATAATACCAGTGATGGCTTTGTAGTTTTACACGGAAGTGATACGATGAGTTATACAGCTTCAGCATTAAGTTTTATGTTAGAAAACTTGGCTAAACCTGTTGTATTTACAGGATCTCAGTTGCCAATAGGAGATTTGCGTACCGATGCTAAAGAAAATTTAATTACATCTATACAAATAGCAGCATTACAGAAGAGAAATAAACCAGTTATTAGAGAAGTTGCTATATATTTTGAGTTTAAATTATATCGTGCGAATCGAACTACTAAAATAAATGCAGAACATTTTGAAGCATTTGCTTCACCTAATTACCCAGCTCTAGTTGAGTCAGGTGTGCATTTAAAGATAAATGAAGATTATCTTTTTAAACCAAATACTAGAAAGAAATTAAAAGTTCATAAAAAATTAAATACCAATATTGTTATTGTTAAGCTCTTTCCTGGAATTTCTGAAACAATTATAAAAGCAATACTATCAATGCCAAAATTAGAAGGAGTAGTTTTGGAAACTTTTGGAGCAGGTAATACAACAACAAGTAAATGGTTTGTAGATTTATTAAATAATGCTATAGAGAATGGTACACATATTGTGAATGTAACTCAATGTTCAGGAGGAAGTGTTATAATGGGGCAATATGAAACGAGTACGTTGTTAAAAAAAATAGGTGTAATTTCTGGAAATGATATTACTACTGAAGCAGCAATTACAAAATTGATGTACTTATTAAATGAGAATTTACCTAAAAAGACATTTAAAATTGCTTACGAAACAGCTCTAAGAGGAGAGTTGGGTTAAAATTAACAAACAAAATTTTAAGGATTAAACTTTTTTTTGTTAATTCCCCGTCTGTAAAAAAAATTAGATTTACAGAGAGGTGGCCGAGCGGTCGAAGGCGCACGCCTGGAAAGTGTGTATACGTTAAAAGCGTATCGAGGGTTCGAATCCCTTCCTCTCTGCTGAACATTTTGAGTTATAAATTATATTTTTTTTATATCTTTAACGCTTTAACTAATTAAAATTAAGATTAAGAACAATGAAAAGATTATTTTCTATTCTAGCCATCGCATTACTAATGGCATTCGGAAACGCAAATGCTACTAATGCGAACACAACTACAATTGTTAATACAGTTGTTAATACAACAATACAAGATGATGCTGCTCCAGCAGAATCTGTTGGATTTCATCAAGAATTAAAAAAGAGATTTATTGAAGGAGGTCCTGGATTTATGGGTATTGTATTGTTATGTTTAATTCTAGGTTTAGCAATTGCTATTGAAAGAATTATCTTTTTAAACTTATCAACTACAAACTCAAAAAAATTAACTCAAAATGTTGAAGACGCACTTTCTTCTGGAGGTGTTGAAGCAGCTAAAGAGGTTTGTAGAAATACAAAAGGTCCTGTAGCTTCTATTTTCTATCAAGGTTTAGATAGAGCAGAAGAAGATATTGATGCTGCCGAAAAAGCTGTTGTAGCTTATGGAGGTGTACAAATGGGACAATTAGAAAAGAATGTATCTTGGATATCATTGTTTATCGCATTAGCACCAATGTTAGGATTTATGGGAACAGTAATTGGTATGATCCAAGCATTCGATAAAATTGAAGCTGCAGGTGATATGCAACCTTCACTTGTTGCAGGTGGTATTAAAGTAGCACTTTTAACAACAGTATTTGGTTTAATTGTTGCAATTATTCTTCAAATATTTTATAACTATATCATTGCTAAAATTGATAGTATTGTAAATGATATGGAAGATGCATCTATTTCTTTGATGGATCTATTAGTAAAACACAAGAAGTAATAATTACACAATTTTAAATCATAAACGATTATGAAATTACAAAAAATATTAACCATAGTAGCTGCAATTGTAGGCGTTCTAGCTATAATCTTTCTAGTTAGAATAGTAGGAGCTGGTGATGATGCAATTGAAGCAGCTGCAGAAAATGGTGATACAAGTTTAATTAACCCATTTATGTTAATTGCTTATGTAGTATTAGGAATTACTTTAGCTGCTGTAGTACTATTTAGTTTAATAAATATAGTATCTAATACAGCATCACTTAAAAGTACATTAATTGGTGTAGGAGCTTTTGCTTTGATTGCATTAATATGTTATTTTGGTTTCGCTAAAGGTGTAGAAACACCGTTAAGAGATGGTGGTATATTAACAGTTGGACAATCTCAACTAATTGGAGCTGGTTTATACATGTTCTATGCGTTGGCAATTATTGCAGGAGGAGCCATGCTGTTTACAGGAGTTAAAAAAATGATTAAATAATTTAGATTATGGCAAGAAGAGGTTCACCAGAAGTAAATGCTGGTTCTATGGCAGATATAGCCTTCTTATTATTAATATTCTTCTTGGTTACAACAACTATTGAATCGGATTCAGGATTAAATAGGAAGTTACCACCAATAGATGAAACTGAACCGCCCGTTATTAAGCAGAAAAATATTTTCACTGTATTAATGAATGGTAATGATCAGTTATTTGTAGAAGATGAGTTGATGGAGATAAAAGATATTAGAGCTGCAGCTATCGAGTTTTTAGATAATGGAGCTGATGTTGATGCAGATGGAAACGCATGTGATTATTGTAAAGGAAAAAAAGACCCAACATCTTCAGATCACCCTAATAAGGCAATTATCTCTTTAAAAAATGAAAGAGAAACTAGTTACGGAGCTTTTATATCTGTTCAGAATGAACTTTATGCTGCTTATAATGAGTTAAGAAATAGAAGAGCTCAGGAACTTTATGGGGAATCATTTATTCAAATGGAAAAAAACTATAAAGATGTAAAATGGGTTGGGAATAAAGAAACTTTAAAAGAAAAAATTGAAAGGATAAAACTTGAATATCCTCAAAAGTTATCAGAAGTATTATAGTAATTTATAGAAAACAGATAAAATATGTCTAAATTTAAAAAGAAAAAAGGAGGAGAAATACCAGCAGTAAATACTGCATCCTTACCAGATATCGTTTTTATGTTGTTATTTTTCTTTATGGTTGCTACTGTGTTGAGAGAAGATACTCTTAAAATTGAAAATCAACTACCTTTTGCAGATCAGATTGAAAAACTAGATAAGAAAAATCCTGTAAGTTACATTTATATAGGAAAACCTAGTGAGAACTATAAACAATTTGGGAAAGAAGCTAGAATACAGCTTAATGATCAATTTGCTGCGGTAAAAGATGTTGTGCCATTTGTTAACGCAGAAAGAGCTTTGTTAAGAGAGGAATTAGTTCCATTTTTAACCATGTCTTTAAAAGTAGATCATAAATCTAATATGGGAATTGTAGGAGATGTAAAGCAAGAACTTAGAAAAGCTAACGCTTTAAAAATTAACTACACCACTAGACAAGGAGAATCTTCTAAAAATAATAATTAGAAAATTAATATTCGTCTTACATAAAAAGAAAAGAGCGTCCCCTAAGGATGCTCTTTTCTTTTTATAACCAATAATTAAATAAAATTAGTTGAGGAATAAATCCAATAAAAAAACCTATTATTAACTCTGCAGGAGTATGTGCTTTTAAATATAACCTAGAAGATGCTATTGCTCCTGATATTAAAAAAAGTAAAGCAATAACAAGATTACTGTTTTTACTAAAATGAATACTAATACCAATAAAAAACATTAGTACTCCAGAAATTGCAATCATATGAATACTTGCTTTAAATTTTGATAAAACTAAAACAAGGCATACAATTGTAGATAGGAATGCTCCTACAAAAAAGAAATAGAGTTCATAAAAATCATTAACGGTAAATATTCTTCTTAATATTAAAATTATTATAATAGCATTAAGGACTAAAGGGAAAATACGTTCTTGTGTAGTCTCTAAATTAATCGTTTTTACTTTATTTAAAGATTTTAGTAAGAAGTAAATAAGTATAGGCAATATAATTGTTAATAATACTAATGCTAATAATTTAGCTTTTATGACAGGATCAGGAAAATGCCTAGGTGTTTTTTTAAAATAATAAAGAGCCCCCAAAAGAGGCATAAATATAGGGTGAAAAATATACGATATACTCTTTAAAAGTGTATTCACGTTTAAATTTGTTTTCTAAGCCTAGCAACTGGAATATCTAATTGTTCTCTGTATTTAGCAACAGTTCTTCTGGCAATTGGATAGCCTTTTTCTTTTAATAAAGAAGCTAATTTCTCATCTGTTAAGGGTTTCTTTTTGTTTTCGTCTTCGATAACAGTTTCAAGAATCTTTTTTATTTCACGGGTAGAAACATCTTCACCTTGATCGTTTTTCATCGATTCACTAAAAAACTCCTTTATAAGTTTTGTACCGTATGGAGTATCTACATATTTACTATTTGCAACACGAGAAACTGTAGAAACATCCATCTCAATCTCATCAGCAATATCTTTTAAAATCATAGGCTTTAAATTTCTTTCATCACCAGATAAAAAATATTCTTTTTGATAATTCATAATGGAACTCATCGTTATGAATAAAGTTTGTTGCCTTTGTTTAATAGCTTCAATAAACCATTTGGCGCCATCCAATTTTTGCTTTATAAATAAAACAGCATCTTTTTGAGATTTAGACTTTTCTTTAGTCTCTTTATACCCCTTAAGCATATTGTTATACTCACGCGAAATATGTAACTCAGGTGCATTTCTACCATTAAGAATTAATTCCAATTTCCCTTCAACAATTTTAATAGTAAAATCAGGAACAATATGTTCAATAATTTTAGTGTTTCCAGAATAAGAACTTCCAGGTTTTGGATTTAAACGTTCAATTTCTAAAATGGCGTCTTTTAATTGAATTTCATTTACATCAAACTTTTGAAGCAACCTTTGATAATGTTTTTTTGTGAACTGTTCAAATGCTTTTTCAATAATTTCAATTGCAAGTTCAATATTTGAATTTTGAGATTTTCGCTGTAATTGAATAAGTAAACATTCTTGTAAATTTCTTGCTCCTACACCAGCTGGATCTAACTGTTGTACAATTTTTAAAATGCTTTCAATTTTTTCTTCAGTAGTAAATACATTTTGAGTAAATGCAAGATCATCCATAATATCAGTTAACGAACGTCTTATATAACCACTATTATCTACACTGCCAACTAAAAATTCTGCAATTTGAAATTCTTCTTTATCTAATATGTAAGTACTTAATTGATTTTTTAAATGTTGATTAAAAGAAACTCCAGAAGCATAAGGAATACTCTTATCTTCATCATCGATGCTATAGTTGTTAGCTTGCATGCGATACTCAGGGATTTCATCATCGCTTAAATAATCATCAACATTTATGTCTTCAGCATTTATAGATTCGTTATCGTTAAATTCATCTCCAGTATTATCAAAATCATCTTGAAACTCATCTCCTTTATCTTTACCACTTTCTAATGCTGGATTTTCTTCAAGTTCTTGTTTTAAACGTTGCTCAAAAGCTTGTGTAGGCAACTGTATTAGCTTCATCAACTGAATTTGTTGAGGTGATAGCTTTTGAGATAATTTAAATTGTAAATACTGTTTAAGCATTAATTACTTTTACTTTAGTTTATATATAAACAAACGAAAAAAAACAGTTTAGAGTTTTTTCAAGAATGAATGTAATTTACGATTTTTAAAATTCAGCATTTTGAGGTGTTCTAGGATAAGGGATAACATCTCTAATATTACTCATTCCTGTAGTAAACATAACTAAACGTTCAAACCCTAATCCAAAGCCAGAATGTATTGCTGTTCCATATTTGCGAAGATCTAAATACCACCATAACTCTTCTTCTGGGATGTTTAAATCGGCCATTTTTGATTTTAAAACATCTAGACGTTCTTCCCTTTGAGATCCTCCAACCATTTCTCCAATCCCAGGAAATAATATATCCATAGCTCGAACTGTCTTCCCATCTTCATTTAAACGCATATAAAATGCTTTAATATTTGCAGGGTAATCAAATAAAATCACAGGACATTTAAAATGCTTTTCTACTAAAAAACGCTCATGTTCACTTTGTAAGTCTGCGCCCCAAGCATCTATGGGGTATTTAAACTTTTTCTTTTTATTAGGTTTAGAATTTCGTAAAATATCTATTGCTTCAGTATAACTAACACGCTTAAAATTGTTGTCTACTACAAATCTTAGTTTTTCTGTTAGTGTCATTTCACTACGTTCTGCCTGTGGTTTGCCTTTGTCTTCTTGTATTAAACGACCTTCTAAAAATTGTAAATCGTCTTTATTATGTTCTAAAATATAATTAATAACATATTTCATAAAGCTTTCAGCTAAATCCATATTGCCATCCAAATCTAGAAAAGCAACTTCAGGTTCAATCATCCAAAACTCAGATAAATGCCGAGAAGTATTTGAGTTTTCTGCTCTAAAAGTTGGTCCAAATGTATAAACTTTACCAAGAGACATCGCAAAGGTTTCTGCTTCTAATTGTCCAGAAACAGTTAAGTTTGTTTCTTTACCAAAAAAATCTTGACTATAATCAATATCTCCATTATCTGTAAGCGGAGGGTTTTTTGCATCTAAAGAGCTTACACGAAACATTTCTCCTGCACCTTCAGCATCACTACCAGTAATAATTGGTGTATGCATATAGTAAAATCCATTTTGATTAAAATAACTGTGAATTGCAAAAGACAAAGAAGAACGTAAACGCATAACAGCACTAAATGTATTAGTGCGAGTGCGTAGATGTGCATTTTCTCTTAAAAATTCAAAAGAGTGTTTCTTGGGTTGAATTGGAAATGTTTCAGCATCTGAATCACCTAAAATCTCAATAAAATTTACTTGAATTTCTAATGATTGTCCTTTTCCTTGACTCTCTTCTAAAACTCCTTTTATATGAACTGCTGCTCCTGTAGTAATACGTTTTAAAATTGAAGGATCTGTATTCTCAAAATCAATAACACATTGTATATTATTTATAGTAGACCCATCGTTTAAAGCAATAAATCGATTCGCTCTAAATGTTCTTACCCATCCCTTTATTTCAACTTCTGTATGTGTTTTGCCTTGAGATAATAATTCAGCAATTGTACTATGCATTCTTAGATATTTAATTTAAGAATCAAAGATAATAGTTTCACTTTAATAAATTAGAATCACCTTTATCTTCTTCTGGGATAATTTTAAAGTTAGGCTCTTTTAAAACTTCTTTGTTTGCTATACTACGTTCTAAAGATAAAAGTAAAGATGGCAATAATAGTAAATTTGCTAACATTGCAAATAAAAGTGTTGCAGAAACTAAAGCTCCTAATGCTACTGTACCACCAAAACTTGAGATGATAAAAACTGAAAACCCAAAGAATAATACAATTGATGTATAAAACATGCTTACCCCAGTTTCTTTTAGAGCAGCGTACACAGATTTTTTTATTTTCCAGTTATTAGCTAGTAGTTCTTGCCTGTATTTAGCTAAGAAATGTATGGTATCGTCTACAGATATACCAAAAGCAATACTAAACACTAATATAGTTGATGGTTTTATGGGAACTCCTAAGTAACCCATTAATCCAGCTGTAATTAAAAGAGGTAATAGGTTAGGGATTAATGATACTATAATCATTTTAAATGACCGAAACATATAAGCCATAAATAATGATATTAATAGTATGGCTAATGATAGTGATAAAATCAAGTTATTAACTAAGTATTTGGTTCCTTTTTGAAATAAATAAGCTTTTCCGGTGAGAGATACTTCATAAGTATCGTTAGGTAGCACTTTTTCAATTTTATTTAAAAGTGTTTCCTCAATTCGATCCATGTTATCTGTACCAATATCTTTCATGAAAGTTGTTATTCTTGCATATTGCCCAGTAGAATCCACAAAGTTTTTAAGCAAATCAACATCAGAAGAAGAATTTCTTATATAGGAAGAAATGAATAAATTTTCCTGACTCGTAGGTAATTGATAGTATTTAGGATTTCCATTGGTATATGCTTGCTTAGAATATTTCACCAATCCTACCACAGAAATAGGTTTTGAAAGTTCAGGAATCTCTACTATTAGATCTTCAAGCTCATTCATACGCTTTAAAGTAGTTAGTTTTGTAACACCTTTTTTACGCTTGGTATCTATCATTATTTCTAATGGCATAATACCATTAAATTCTTTTTCGAAAAAACGAATATCTTTGAAGAATTCTGCATTTTGAGGCATATCTTCAATAAGGCTTCCAGATATTTTTATCTGATAAATACCTATAATACTACCTATTAAAAGAATTAAAGAAGTAATATATATAGTTATTTTTCTATGCTTTACCATACGTTCCATCCAATTTACAAAAGATGTAATCCAGCGTTTATTTAAATGTTCTAAATGTTTCTCTTTAGGCATTGGCATAAAACTGTAAATGATTGGAATAATAAGAATTGCTAAAATAAAAATAGCTAAGATGCTTAATGATGCTACGATTCCAAACTCTGTTAGAAGTTTACTCTCGGTAATTATAAATGTAGCAAATCCCGATGCAGTAGTAACATTAGTCATTAAAGTGGCATTTCCTATTTTTGAAATAACACGCTGTAGAGATTTTGCTTTATTACCATGTTGATTAACTTCATGTTGATATTTATTAATTAAGAAAATACAATTAGGTATTCCTATAACAATGATTAATGGGGGAATTAACGCTGTAAGCACAGTGATTTCATATTCTAATAACCCTAAAATCCCGAAAGTCCACATTACACCAATGCATACGACAATTAATGAAATAAATGTGGCGCGAAATGATCTAAAAAAGAAAAAGAAAATTAATGAAGTTATGAATAGTGCTGCTATTACAAATTGCCCAATTTCGTCGATAATATTTTGAGAATTTAATGTTCGTATGTATGGCATCCCAGAAACGTGAACATTTAGATTATATTTTTCTTCAAAAGTTTCAATTTTAGGGATAAGTATATCTGTAATAAAATCTTTTCTAGCAGAAGTATTAACAATATTCTTATCTAAATAAATTGCAGAGCGTATCGTTTTTGTTTTTGAATTAAATAGAAAATTATCATAAAATGGATATTTTTCGAATAATTGCTTTTGCAAAGTAATTAACTCACTTGTGGAACCAATAGAATCCTTAATAAATGGTTTTAAATCAAATCTTTCTTCAGTTTCATTTTTAACGAGTTCCTGAAGATTATTAATAGAGATTATAGTTTCAACTTCAGCGTAAGATTTAAACTTAGCAGAAAGAGTATTCCATGCATTCAACTTTTCAACAGTAAAAAGAGAAGAATCTTTAACTCCAAGAACAATTAAATTACCTTCTTCTCCAAAAGTTTCTAGAAAAGCATTATACTCTAAATTTACTTCGTGCTCATCAGGTAAAAGATTAGCTTCAGTATAAGTAAATCGCATTTTATCCCATTGCTGACCAAAGAAAAAAGTAGCAATAATTATGGCAATTATAATTCCAATCCTATTGCGGAGAATTAATCTTGCAACAGTTCCCCAAAATCCAGCTGTAAGTAATTTTGCCATATATAAAATTAATGGCGCAAAGGTAGGTAAATCAAAGAGATTATTAAATTAAATAAAAACACTTAACAACGATAAAAAAAGTAGAATGTGTATTTTTTAAACAGTCATTATTTCTTTTTCTTTTGCAGTAAAAACTTCATCAATTTTTTTCACAAAAGAATCTGTAATACCTTGAACGTCAACTTCAGAGTTTTTCTTTTGATCATCAGAAATGTCTTCTAGCTTTTTAATTTCGTTATTAGCATCTTTACGAGCATTTCTGACTCTTATCTTAGCTTCTTCAGCTTCAGCTTTCGCTTGTTTTGCAAGCTCACGACGCCTTTCTTCTGTAAGAGGTGGTACATTAATAATAATAGTTTCTCCGTTATTCATAGGGTTAAAACCAATATTAGCGATCATAATGCCTCTCTCTATTTCTTGAAGCATATTTTTTTCCCAAGGCTGAACTGTAATTGTTCTTCCATCTGGAGTATTAACATTAGCAACTTGACTTAATGGTGTTTGAGAACCATAATAATCTACAGTAACACTACCGAGCATTGCAGGACTAGCTTTTCCTGCTCTAATATTTACAAACTGTTTTTCTAAATGCGTAATAGCATTTTCCATAGCTTCTTTTGCAGTGTCAAAAATAAATTCTAAATCTTCCATTGTAAATTTTATTTAATATACTATAATTATTTAAGTCAAATATGTCCTTATAAGTTTACAGTTGTTCCTATGTTTTCTCCTTTAATTACTTTAAAAAGATTCCCTTGTGTATTCATGTCAAAAACGATGATCGGAAGTTTGTTTTCCTGGCTTAAAGTAAAAGCAGTAGTATCCATTACTTTTAGACCTTTTTTTAATACATCATCAAAGCTAATATGGTCAAATTTAACAGCATCAATATTTTTTTCTGGATCTGAAGTATAAATCCCATCTACACGAGTTCCTTTTAAAATAACATCGGCTTCAATTTCAATGGCTCTTAATACGGCTGCAGAATCTGTTGTAAAATATGGATTACCTGTTCCTCCACCGAAGATTACTACACGTCCTTTTTCGAGGTGACGCATCGCTTTTCTACGAATAAAAGGTTCTGCAACTTCATTAATTTTTATTGCAGTTTGTAGGCGTGTAGGTACATTAGCATCTTCTAAAGCACTCTGTAGTGCTAATCCATTTATTACAGTTGCTAACATTCCCATATGGTCTCCTTGTACACGATCCATGCCATTACTTGCTCCAGCAAGGCCTCTAAAAATATTTCCGCCTCCAATAACGATAGCTACTTCTACACCTAAACTAATAATTTCTTTAATATCTTGAGCATATTCAGCTAAACGATCAGGGTCAATCCCATATTGTCTATTCCCCATAAGGGCTTCTCCAGATAATTTTAAAAGAATTCTTTTATATTTCATTTATTGGTTTGTTCTTTTATTGGTAATTTATTATAATATTTCTATTTATGAAGAAACAAGAGTTTAGCAAAACTACATATTTTTTTGTGGTTTAACGAAAACCCATTTATCAAAATACACTTGTATAATAAATTTAAATTTTAGAGATAAAAAAAGCCTCTCAATTTTGAGAAGCTTTTTTAAATTTCTATTTATATAAAGGTGTTATCCTAAAGATACACGTTTAAACGCTGATATAGCAACATCTCCATAAGATGCTACATATTTAGCAACATTAATTTTGTCATCTTTTATAAACCCTTGATCTAATAGGCATTGCTCTAAATCCAATGTAGTATTGTCTGAAATGAAACGTTCCATTTTTCCAGGAAGAATTCTATCCCAGATCTGTTCTGGCTTACCTTCAGCTTTTAATTCTGCTTTGGCATCTTCTTCCGCTTGAACTAAAACTTCTGGAGTTAATTGAGACATAGAAATATATTTAGGAACATTTTTAAGAGTTTTCCCTAAACGACCTAATTCAATATTATCTTTTTCAATTACTGCAATCCTAGCTTCTGTTTCTGATGCTACGTATGCAGGATCAAAATCTTTATAAGATAAACTTGTAGCTCCCATAGATGCTATTTGCATTGATACGTCTTTTGCCAAAACATCAACATTATCTACTTTAGCAGATAAACCAACTAATGCAGCAATTTTGTTAATATGTACATATGTACCAACATAAGGTGCTTCTAATCTTGCAAAATCTTTAATTTCTAGTTTCTCTCCTACAACACCAGTTTGTTCAATTAGCTTTTCTGAAACTGACATTCCACCAAAATCTGCTGCTAAAAGCTCTTCTTTAGAATTATAGTTAAGGGCAATTTCAGCTAATTGGTTTGCTAGATTAACAAAATTTTCATTTTTCCCAACAAAATCAGTTTCACAACCTAAAACGATAGCGATACCTACAGTATTGTCAGCATTGATTTTTGAAACTGCCGCTCCTTCAGAAGAATCACGATCGGCTCTTTTTTCAGCTACTTTTTGACCTTTTTTACGTAATACGTCAATTGCTTTATCAAAATCTCCTTCTGCTTCTACTAGGGCTTTTTTACAGTCCATCATACCAGCACCAGTTGCTTGTCTTAGTTTGTTTACTTCTGCGGCTGTTACTTTTGTCATAATTTCTATGATTTATAAGTGTTATAAAATGAAAGTCGTTTAATTTTTTATAAGAAAAGAACTAAACGACTTAAATATGTTATATAATAAATTTGTTTATTCTTCTTCTTGAGATGCTACTACTGGAGCTGGAGCTTCAGCTTTTTTTGCAGCTGCTGCAGTAGTATCACTATCACTACCTTCAGCTTTAGCCTCTTTTCCTGCTTTACGATCTGCTAATCCTCCTGCAATAGAATTTGTAACATGAGTTAAAATCTTATCGATAGATTTAGAAGCATCATCATTTGCTGGAATAACATAATCTACCTGTCTTGGGTCAGAATTAGTGTCAACCATTGCAAAAATTGGAATGTTTAATTTTTGTGCTTCTTTAATTGCGATGTGCTCACGTTTAATATCTACAACAAATAATGCTCCTGGTAAGCGAGTCATATCAGAAATAGAACCTAAATTCTTTTCTAATTTTGCTCTTAAACGATCAACTTGTAAACGCTCTTTTTTAGAAAGTGTCATAAATGTTCCATCTTTCTTCATTCTATCAATAGAAGCCATTTTCTTAACAGCTTTCCTAATAGTAACAAAGTTAGTTAACATTCCACCTGGCCATCTTTCTGTGATGTAAGGCATATTTACATTTCCTGCTTTATCAGAAACAATGTCTTTTGCTTGTTTTTTGGTAGCTACGAATAATATTTTTCTACCTGAAGCTGCTATTTTGCTTAAAGCTTCTGAAGCTTCTTCTAATTTTGCAGCTGTTTTATAAAGGTTAATGATATGGATACCATTGCGCTCCATATAAATGTAAGGAGCCATATTTGGATCCCATTTTCTGGTAAGGTGACCGAAGTGTACACCTCCGTCAAGTAAATCTTTTACTTCTACTTTTGCCATTTTGTAATAGTTTACGTTCTGTTGAATTAGCAATGATTAAGTGGCGATTGTACGGCCTTAATCATTTAGATGCTAAACTAAATCCTAATTTTAAAAATTATGGACAACAATAACTGGTTTAAATTTTATTATTGAATAAGATTTGAATCTTAATAAAAGATAACAAACCAATAATATTCTGGATATTAACGTTTTGAGAATTGGAATTTTTTACGCGCTTTTTTCTGTCCGAATTTTTTACGCTCTACCATTCTTGGATCTCTTGTTAATAAACCTTCTGGTTTTAAGATGCCTCTGTTTTCTTCATTTAACTCGCACATAGCACGAGAAATTGCTAAACGTACAGCTTCTGCTTGACCTGTAACACCTCCTCCAAAAACATTTACTTTAATATCAAAGTTACCTTCATTGTTAGTTAGTGCTAACGGTTGGTTTACTTTGTATTGTAAAGTAGCAGTTGGAAAGTAAGTATTTACATCTTTTTTGTTCACTGTAATATTTCCTTTTCCTTCTGAAATATATACACGAGCAACAGCCGTTTTTCTACGACCAATTTTGTGAATCACTTCCATTATTTGAATTCGTTTAAGTTAATTGCTTTTGGCTTTTGAGCTTCGTGAGCATGCTCAGCACCTACAACAACATTTAAATTACGGAATAATGCTGCACCTAATTTGTTTTTAGGTAACATTCCTTTTACTGATTTTTCTACTAATCGTGCTGGATCTTTTCCAAACATTTCTGTAGCAGATAAAGTTCTTTGACCACCTGGATAACCGGTATGACGCACATAAGTTTTGTCGTTCCATTTGTTACCTGTTAAGTTGATTTTTTCTGCATTTATAACAATAACGTTATCTCCGCAATCAACGTGTGGTGTGAAGTTAGGTTTGTGTTTGCCTCTTAAAAGTATTGCTACTTTTGAAGCTAACCGACCTAAAGTTTGACCTTCAGCATCAACTAAAACCCACTGTTTATTTACAGTAGCTTTGTTTGCTGAAATCGTTTTGTAGCTTAATGTATCCACACTAAATTATTTTTCTAATTAAACATTCCTCTCTCAAAAAGAGTTTGCAAATTTACAATTATATATTTGATTAGCAAACAGTAGGCAATGTTTATTTTTGCGTCAAAATTTAGATGAATTTTAAACCTATATGAGATAAACACATAATATTTTCGATTTATTTTTTTAAACTAAAACGACGCACATATCCAAAACTAAGTTCGGTAAAATCGGCTTGACCAAGATTAGCATTAATATGTACTCCTATAAATAGATTATGTTTTGGAGCTTTATTATTTGATAGCATATAATATTTTAATCCTAATCTACTAGATATCGTACGTTTAATTTCAAAATATGAATCTAATTCACCTAAAACTACTACTGTTTCATTATTTGAATTTTGAAACGAGAATCCCTCAGTGAGTTGATAAGCAATTCTATAAAAAGGTTTGAAAATATTCACTCCAAGATCAAGTTCAAATCCAAAATGATCTATGAGTATTTCGGCAGTCCCAAAAACTCCATAATTAGTAGCATAATTATAAGGGTTATCTTCAAAAAAAGGAAATTGCTCTTGAACTAATGCTTCTCCGTTTCTAATGTAATCGTAATAATGTTCATAAAAACGATAGTAAATGCCACCTCCAAACTTAAAAGTCTTATTAATAATTTTCCCTGCTGAAATAGCAAGAGAATAAACTTCTTTTTTGTCATTAAAAATTTCAGAAAGTACGTTCTGTCCAACCCCAGTTCTGATAGAAAAATAAGTTTGTTTTGTATTTGATTTTTTAGATTCTTCTAATAAAAAACCTTTTTTTTCTTTATTTGAATTAATCTTAGTAGAAATACTTGCTAATAAAGAATTTAATCCTTGATTAGGTAATCGAGTATGCCCATTAGAGTGATGAATATAACCCAGCCCAAACCTCCAATCTATATTTCGATTTTTTAAAAAATCATAATAAATAAATGAACGAAAAGACCAGTTTATTTTTGTTGTTATAGCTCTATTAAATGGATTAGTGACCTCATCATTTTGTGTATCGATATATGAACCTCCTAAACCTACATGAAGATTTAAATTGCGATTATTTTTTTTAAATAATTCAAACTCCATAAAAGGCATAATAGTAAGTGCTTTACCTATTTTTTCAGTGTTACCAAAATCAATAACACCTAATGAAATACCAGTTTTTGGATAATTTAATTGCTTTGCCCATTCTTTGTCGTTAGTATTATTATGTTTTCCAATACTAATAAAGAATGCTTTTTGTAAACGAGTTTGAGGAAAGTCTGTGTTAGCTTTTAGGGTTTTCCCAATTAAAATTTCTGGAACGAAAAAGAAAGAAGCACTCCTTTTTTTATCTTGATTTTGTCCGTAACTTTTTAAAGCTACAACAAGTAGCCAAAGCACATAAATATATTTTTTCAATAGGTTAGTTTTTTGAAAAGCTTTAAATGCTGTATGTCATAAATATAGTTATAACATTTAGAATGAGGGGTAAATTTTTCAAAAATGAATTTTAAAATTTCAAAATAAAAATATGAGTAAGTTTAACTAATAAAAAAGAGTTACTAATGAGCTTCCAACCAATTAACTCCTGTATCTAGCTCAACATCTAAAGGAACACTTAGTTTATGAGCATTTTCCATTTCGGTTTTAATTAAAATTTTTACGTTATCAAGTTCTGGTTTGTAAACATCAAATACTAATTCATCATGCACTTGTAATAACATTTTAGTTTTATAACCCCCTTCAGAAAGCTTGTTATAAATATTAATCATTGCAACTTTAATAATATCTGCTGCACTACCTTGTATAGGTGCATTTACAGCATTCCGTTCTGCTCCACCACGTACGATTGCATTTCGTGAATTAATATCTTTTAAATAACGACGTCTACCTAAAATAGTCTCGACATAACCATTGTCTCTGGCAAAATCAACTTGATCACTAATAAAACTTCTAAGCTTAGGGTAAGTTGTGTAATAAGTATTGATTAACTCTTTGGCTTCACTCCTAGATAAATCTGTTTGATTACTTAACCCAAAAGCTGATACTCCATAAATAATTCCAAAATTAACAGTTTTGGCATTACTTCGTTGCTCTCGTGTAACTTCCTCTAAAGGAACATTAAATACTTTTGCAGCAGTAGATGCATGAATATCTTCTCCATTTTTAAATGCATTAATCATAGTTTCTTCATCACTTAAAGCAGCAATAATTCGAAGTTCAATTTGTGAATAATCTGCTGCGAGTAATATATAATCTTCATTTCTGGAAATAAATGCTTTACGTACTTGTCTACCACGCTCAGTTCGAATAGGGATATTCTGCAAATTTGGGTTGTTACTACTTAAACGCCCTGTTGCAGCAACGGTTTGCATATAATCTGTATGTACTCTTCCTGTAGTTTCTAAAACTTGTTCTGGTAAAGCATCAACATAAGTACTTTTAAGTTTTGCTAAACCACGATAATCTAATATGTTCTGTATAATTTCATGATCTTTTGCTAGATAAGAAAGGACATCTTCAGCAGTTGAATATTGCCCCGTTTTGGTTTTTTTTGGCTTATCAACTAGTTTTAATTTTTCAAACAAAATAACACCTAATTGCTTAGGTGATGCAATATTAAACTCTTCCCCCGCAGCTTTGTATATTTTTTGTTCTAAAGCATTGATATCTGAATTTAGATCTGATGAAAGAGATTTTAAGAATTCAGTATCCATATTAATGCCTTCTAATTCCATATGTGCTAATACTTTTACTAATGGAATCTCGATATCGTCAAATAAACGTTGTGTATTTGCAGCGGTTAATTCACTTTTAAAATGTTCTTTTAACTGAAGTGTTATATCTGCATCTTCAACAGCATATTCTGTTTGTTGTTGTAAAGGCACTTCTCGCATTGATAACTGATTTTTTCCTTTTTTACCAATGAGTTCTGTAATAGATATTGGAGTATAATTTAAATAAGTTTCTGAAAGAACATCCATATTATGCCTCATATCTGGATTAATGAGATAATGTGCAATCATTGTGTCAAATAATTTCCCCTTTACATCAATATCATATTTGGCTAAAACTTTAATATCGTATTTTAAATTCTGACCAACTTTTTCAATATGATCAGCCTCAAAAAAAGGACGTAACTGTTCTATAAGTTGTTGAGATTGATTTCTGTCTTCTGGAAATGGAATATAAAATCCTTTACCTATTTCCCAAGAGAATGCGATACCTACCAATTCTGCAACCAACGGATTAATACTTGTAGTTTCGGTATCAAAACATACAGATGTTTGTGCCATTAATTGCTTTACAAATAATTTGATGGCCATTCCGGGAGCTACACTCTGATAAAAATGAGATGTAGATTTAATAGTGTTCCTACTTGTTTGTACTATAGTTTCTCCAGAAGATTCGTTAGAAACCTCTCCACCAAATAAAGAAAATTGTCCAGCTCCAGCCGAAATCTCTTTTTTAGAAATAGTTTTGGTTTCAGGGTTAACTTCATTAGTTTTAGGTGTAGATTCTTGTGGAGCAAATGTTTTTGTAAAATTGTCAATAAGACGTCTAAATTCTAACTCTTCAAAAATGGTTTTAACACCTTCTACGTCTGGATCAGACATTTTAAAATCTTCTGCATTAAACTCAACAGGAACGTCTAATATGATCTTAGCAAGCTCTTTAGATAATAAACCTAGTTCTTTAGAAGCTTCTACTTTTTCTTTCATTTTTCCTTTTAGCTCATGAGTATTAGCTAATAAACCTTCCATGCTACCATAAGCAGCAAGGAATTTTTTAGCTGTTTTTTCTCCTACACCAGGCAATCCAGGAATATTATCTGCTGAATCCCCCATCATCCCTAAAAAATCAATTACTTGTTCCGGGCGT
Organism: Flavobacteriaceae bacterium; assembly: GCA_003443635.1. Taxonomy (NCBI): domain Bacteria; kingdom Pseudomonadati; phylum Bacteroidota; class Flavobacteriia; order Flavobacteriales; family Flavobacteriaceae; species Flavobacteriaceae bacterium. The sequence continues at coordinate 712,763 of CP031964.1, forward strand.
TCCACTTCAAATTTTTTCTGAACCTCAGGGATTCCCCAAGTTTCATAACCACCTCCAAATACAGGGCGATACATAAAAATATTGTCACTCACCAGTTGAGCAAAATCTTTATCTGGAGTCACCATATAGGTTTGATATCCTTCTTTTTCTGCTTTTTTGGCTAAAGTTCCTATAACATCATCGGCTTCAAATCCTTCTTTTACCATTATAGGAATATACATTGCCTTTAAAATTTCATAAATATACGGAACCGCAATTTTTATAGCTTCTGGTGTTGCATCACGATTGGCTTTGTATTCAGGAAATAATTCATTCCTGCTAACGCTTCCTCCTTTATCGAAACAAACAGCTAAGTGATCTGGGCGTTCACGTTTAATAACATCTAATAAAGAATTAGTAAATCCTAAAATAGCAGAAGTATCTGTACCTTTTGAGTTAATTCTTGGATTTTTTATAAAAGCGTAATACCCACGAAAAATAAGAGCATAGGCATCAATAAGGAAAAGGCGTTTTTGATCTGACATTTAAATAAAAATTAAAGATTATAAAACTACGAAACTTATCTGGCGAATTGAAATGCAATTTGTAATTTTAAATAATAGAAATTTTAAAATTAATGAGCTTAGATATTTGGTCTATATTAATTATAGTAATTGCATTCCAAGGATTATTTTTATTAACTGTTCTGTTTTCTTCAAAGGAGAGGAAAAAGAAGAAAAGTAGTCAATACTTGATTTTTATTATTTTAACCCTAATTTGGTTTTTAGCAGAGTTCTTTGCTATAAGAAATAAAATAAACGTAAATCTTAATATATTTTATGGTACACGATATGGCTCTTGGTTTTTATTAGGACCGATAACTTATTTTTATTTTAAATCTATAACAGATTTAACTTGGAAATTTTCAAAACAGTATTGGTTACATTTCCTTCCATTTATAACTTTTGTAATAATTATTCCTTTTATGTCTTACAGGACATTAAATAATAGTCAAATAGATTATGGAATGCTATCCGTTTTTGATCATAGGGAACGTGCTACTAACATTATTGAATATACATATTCTATTGTTTTTATAATACAATTTGTACATCTAGGATATTTTTTAATTCAAAATTTAAAGTTGATTAATCGTTACTCAAAAGGATTAATTGCAGAATACTCTACTATAGAGATTAAAATAAAATGGCTTAGAAATTTTAATGTAGTATTGATTATACTGCTAACACTTTCAGCAATATTTCTTTATATATTATTATTAACAGATGTTTATAGACGGCATATGGATTATATTTATGTACTGCCTATAGGGATACTATTTTATTTTATCAGCTTTAAATTTATGCGTGCCGATTGGAAACCAATTGATAAAACGATTAATAAATATGCAGGAAGTACTTTAAATAATGAACAGATTCCAAAATATGTAATTCAACTCGATCAATTAATGGAGAGCGAAAAAATATATTTAAATCATAATTTAAGGTTGAATGATTTATCTGAAAGAATGAATATTAATAAACATCATTTATCACAAATTTTGAATCAACATTATCAACTCTCTTTTTATGATTTTATTAATCGATTTAGAATTGAGGAAGCAAAGATGATTATTCAGAATACACCAGAGCACACCTTAGTTCAAATTGCATATGATGCAGGTTTTAATAATAAAACCTCTTTTGTTAATTCTTTTAAAAAGTTTGAAAATATAACTCCTTCAAAGTTTAGAGAAGTAAATCAGTATTCTTAATTTTTTCATAAAGTAGAGCAACTTTTATAAATGTTGTCGCTAATACAACGACGCTATAGTATTATTGAAGAGTAGTTGTTTTAAATCTAAAATTTTCAAAAATGAGATTATTAACTTTATTCATTATACTACCCATAGTCCTCAACGCTCAAATAAAAGCTTACCCTATTGATTCTTGGCATTCTAGAATTGAGTTTAATGTTAAATTTAGTGGCTTACTTCCAGTAAAAGGACAATTTACTGCGTTTGAAGGCACAGTTTTATTGAATGAAAAAGATATGACAAAAACTTCTGCTACTTTATTAATTGATGGAAACTCAATAGATACGGGAGTTAATTTAAGAGATAATCATTTGAAAGGAGAAGATTTTTTTGAAGTAGAAAAATACCCTCAGATTGTTTTTTCTAGTAAAAGAGTTGTTCATAAAGAAGGTCAATTTATAATGATAGGAGATCTTAATATGCATAATGTTACTAGAGAAGTGGAGGTTCCTATACAATTACTTCACGGAGAACAATTAGATACTTGGAAAAATTTTAGAATTACCCTTAAAGGAAAATTTCAAATTAATCGTTCAGATTTTGATATTGGAAATAATCAACCAACAATTGGTCAAATGGTCACTATTGAATTTATAATATCTGCCAGAATTTTTAATACAGAGACCATAGCACTGTTTAATCGTCCTTTTGGAAAGAAAATGATTAAAGCCATTTTAGAAGAAGGGAAAGAAAAAGCTTATTCTCAATATAAAGAATTAGTTAAAAATAAAGATGAAGATACTTCAAAAGCATCTAGTTTTGAACACTTATACCAATACTTGAGGCAAAATAATCATTTAAAAGCTAGTATAGAAATAACTAAATTGTTTACAGAGATTTTTCCTAAAGAACCTCAAGCCTATAGCTTGTTAGGTGATGCTTATTTTCAAAATAACTTATATAAAGAAGCGAAATTGGCTTTTGAGAAAGCTATTAGCTATGATGATAAAAATACTTTAGCTTATGAAATGTTAAAGCTATTAGATTGATTCTATATAGATAATGGAAGAGTTGCCAATGAGAATTATATTTAATTAAGGGCTATCAAAATGAAAAGAAACCCATATGTTGTATTTATAAGAATCTTAATTTTTTCATAAAACAAAGCAATAATTATAAAGGTTGTCACGAAAGTAGTTTAGTAATAGTAGTATTGATATTTAATATTAAAACTAAACTTTATGAAAACTAAACTTACAATTACATTTATTGCAATTTTGTGCTTGTCACAAATTAATGCTCAAAATTATAAGATTGATGCTGGGCATAGTACTGTACAAATACAAATAGAACGTTTTGGAGTTGTAGATGTAGTAGGAAGATTTAAATCTGTTGAAGGCACTATCTCATACAATAACGAAGATATCTTTAAAACAAAAGCAGAATCTTTTATTAAAGTAGATAGTTATGATGCTAATAATAAAGGAGGTGAAGATGCGGTAAAGAGTGCTGCTTTTCTTGATGTAGCTAAATATCCAGAAATTATATTTAAAGGGACTAAAGTTGTTAAAAAAAATAATGCTAATTATTTAATAGGAGATTTAACTATTCACGGAGTAACTAATGTAATCGAACTGCCATTTACAATTAAAGGGCCATTGTTAGATTTGCCTACACAAAAACAATCTATTGCGTTTAATGCTTCGATTACTATAAATAGACAAGATTACGAGCTTAATTTTGACAGAAAACTTCCAACAGGAATTAAACTTGTGGGAGATGATGTAAAAATCACATTAATTATTTTGGCACTTGAAGAGTAATGATTTAATATATAAAATAGTGAAGAAGACACTATTTATTTTAATAGTGTTTCCTTCATTATGCATATCTCAAAACAAAGTTTATAACATTGATACTGAAAAATCAAAAATTGATTTTAAAATAGCTCATATGGGCGTTTTGACGATTAATGGCACATTTCATGATTTTTCAGGTAAATTAACTCTGAATAAAAATAACATTAAAAAAATTGAAAGTAAAATAGTAGTTAAAAGCATCGATACTAAAGATAAAACCAGAGATAAATCTTTAATTGATGAAGCTTATTTAAATGATAAAAAATACCCTTATATCTATTTTATTTCGAATAGAGTTAAAGCAATTGGAAATTCAAACACAGTAACTGGAATTTTAAAAATTAAAGGAATCGAAAAAGAAATAATTATCCTTTTTGAAAAAAAACGAACAAATAATGAAAGTGAAATTAATTTAAGAGGATCAACTAATATTAAAAGGCGAGATTTTAATTTGAATTTTGGAGCTTTAAATGCTTTAGTAGGAGATTATATTACTATTAGTTTAAATATAATTTATAACTCTCTTTAAGTTAAATGAATTGTGATGTAAAATAAAAAGGAGATTTGTATTTACAAATCTCCTTTTAAAATATCTATATATTATAAATTAACACACTACTGTTTCTTTACGTTTTAACTGTAAACTTCTTATATAAGATTTAATACTAATTAATTCGTTACTCTTTTTATGGTTAAAATTGTTACTCTGTACTTTTGGATTAGCACTTATAGGTTCAATCTTTTTAATTGATATTTCTATTTTAGAAATAGAAGTAACAGTTTCAATTTTATTTTTAGTAGTATTAGTTTGAGCTTGACCAATAACTATACTTGGAGCAATTAATAAAACTAATATTATTATCATCTTGTACATAACAAAACTATTTGTAGGTTTCGAGTACAAATAAAAAGCATATAATAAATGATCATAAAAATATTTGATAAAATACACTAAAAAGTAGTTTACTAGAGTAAATTAACTTAAAATATCGATGAAATGCATGGTTATTTGATTGATAAAAATACTGTATATGAGTCAAATAGGACTGTTTTTTTTAATTTCCATTAATTTTTTGTGTAAACTTAGAAAGTAAATTGTTTGCAGCATCCCTATAAATATTATGACTTCCGTTTCCTCTAATTTCTTTACCAGCTTGTTCATTCATTCCATTAGGAGTAGCAGCATGGTTGGCCAGTTCTTCAAAACTAATAACTTTAGCGTTTTGAGCAGCATAAGCTAAAGATTGAAATAAATCTGAAACATATTTATTAGAAACCTCTTTAGACACCCCATTCTCTTGAGTCCAATCACTTAATTCTCCCATTAAATTATATAAAGGAGTTATTAGGCCAGTTAAAGTCCATATACTATGTAGTTCTTTTTCATTTTTAACTACTAAAGGTTGACCTATATAATTAAAGATCTCCAATATCGTTTCATTAGGATTAAATATAGGAATTGGACAGTTGTGATTTATAACAGTTGGTAATGGAATAGCCCTACTTACATGATTTGCAGGCTTTACAATTTTATGAAGCTCAGAAGAAAGGAGATAAGGAATTAAAGAAATAACGATATGATGTTTGTTAAATCGAAGGTTTTCTAACTCTCTTTTTGCATCTAATGGCCTTAATGTAATAAAAATAATATCAGAAGTATTTATAACTTCTTGATTAGAACTCATTTTTTTAACATTTGAAAACTTAGATGCTAGTGCAGAGCTATTTCTACTGTTTCTTGGGGAAAGATGAATAAAAACATTTTCAATTTTAGATGTGCAAAGCCCTTCCACAACAGCACTGGCAATTTTACCAACACCTATAAAACCTATTTTACGCATTAATTTTAATTTTAAATGTAAAGTATTGTGTTTAAGAAACTGAAGCCTCAGGTTTATAATAAAACCCCGGTTTTACATTTACATTTTCACCATTTTGATATTTCATATAAGTAAACCCTTCATGAATGCAATAAGAACCTACTTCTCCAGCTTTGTTTATTGCGATATAAGCAATCTGAAAATCTTTATGGCGATCATTTTTTGTAACAATTCTATGTATAGCTTCTTCACATGCTTCTTGAGGGCTCATACCATTACGCATAAGCTCTACTATTAAAAAACTGCCTACTGTTTTCATGACTTCCTCACCCATGCCCGTAGCTACAGCACCTCCAACTTCATTATCCAAAAATAAACCTGATCCAATTATGGGAGAATCTCCAATACGACCTTTCATTTTATAAGATAACCCAGATGTAGTACATGCTCCTGCAATATCTCCATCTTTATCAATAGTTAACATTCCAATAGTATCGTGGTTTTCGATATTTATGATAGGTTTATATTCTGGTGATTTTTTCCATTCTTCCCAAGCTAATCTTGATTCTTCTGTCAATAAATTTTCTTTTTCAAATCCTTGAGTATATCCAAATTCTTCAGCACCTTCACCTGCAAGCATTACATGAGGAGTTTCTTCCATTACTTTTCTGGCTAAAGCAGCAACATTGGTAATTGTATTTACATATACTACAGCGCCACAATCGCCTTCAGGATTCATTACACAAGCATCTAAAGTAACATTGCCTTCTCGATCTGGAGCACCTCCTTTACCTACTGTGGTATTTTTTAAGTTCTCTTCTTCTACTTCTACACCAGAAATAACAGCATCTAATGCGGGTTTTCCTTTGGCTAATTCTTCTCCAGCTTTATCATTAGCAGCTGTAAAAGCCCAAGTGCAAATGGCAATTGGAAATTTTGTTTTATCTATTATCATTTTGTTTTTTTCTTCTATTAGTGGTACTGGTTTTCCTGCTGTAGGATCCCCACAACTTGTTAGAGTACTCCCTACAGTTAAACCAACTCCAGTTAATGAAGCGTTTTTAATAAAGTGTCTACGTTCCATAAATATGTTATCTTATTTAATTGATATTTCATCCATAAATACCCAGCTTTTCCCATCATAAGCATGGCCAATATGCCACTCAGGAATATCGCCTAAAGTTTTGGCAATAACTTTAATGTATCTTGCTTTTTGAGGAGAAATTTTAGCAGTAATGCGCTCTACTTTTGCACTTTGTGATGCAGTAACTTTTGGAAGTTTAATATGTTTAGCGACTTTAAAACTTTTGCCATCTGTCGAACTTAAATAAGTTACTTCTGTTGGAAGAAATATCCAAGGTCCTTGATCATTTAAAAAACCAGTTTCTATTTCGCTAATTGTTTTTTCATTACCTAAATCGATAGTAACTATAACATCTCTGTTGTGATAGCCTTGCCATATACCAGTTCTATAATCTGTACCACCTCTAATACCATCAATTAATGCATTGTCGCCACCACCATTATAGCGTTGAGCATATTCCGTTTCTAAATTGATGCTTATGTTAGGATCAATTTTATAAAACTGAGTTTCGATAATATTGCTTTTAATACCATTTTTTTCGGCATAAGTAGCTAACATAGACGGATTGTTTAATTGAATCGGACCTTCATATTTTTTAAACTCAGAATCATCTAATTGATAAAAAATATCTGTATCCGCTTCTGCATTACTAAGTGTAATTTCTGTATTTCCTTTAAAGGCAATATCTCCTTTTTGTATATATGGAGCAACGACAATAGGGTGTTCTTCGATAATTGTCATAGGTTCTTGCCCCTCTTTAGTACCCCAAGTTGCTGGATTATCAGTCATTTCAAATATTAAAGAACCACCGTTAATAATCTCATCATGATTTAAATAAGTTCTATTTAATTTTTTACCATTTAAATAGGCATACTCTATGTACTTATTTTTTGACGATATATTTTTAGCTTCTATTGTAAACGATTCTCCATTTTCTAAATTAATAGTAGCTTTATTGAACAGGGGTGTTCCAATAATGTATTGATTTGAACCCGGAGTCACAGAATAAAAACCCATAGAACTTAACACATACCAAGCACTCATTTGCCCACAATCTTCATTTCCTGATATGCCATCTGGCTCATTTGTATATAACTCGGTAAGGATTTGATATACTTTTTCTTGTGTTTTATGTGGTTTGTTTACAAAATTATAAAGATATGCCATATGATGACTTGGTTCATTACCATGTGCATATTGACCAATTAAACCTGTAATATCTACTTGATTCCCCCCGTGTAGCTCATTTTTAGCGCTAAATAAGGCATCTAATTGTTCTTCTAAACCCCTTTTCCCACCTAAAAGATTAATAAATCCGTTAATATCTTGAGGAACATAAAAACTGTATTGCCATGAATTAGCTTCGGTATAATTAAAGTTTACTTCATAAGGATCAAAAGGAGTAAACCAAGTATTTCGAAGCCTCCCTCTCATAAATTTTGTTTGAGGATCAAATACATTTTTATAAGATTGTGCTCGTTGAATATAAGTTTTATAATCTTCTGTTTTACCCATAGATTTAGCCATTTGTGCAATAGTCCAGTCGTCAAATGCATATTCTAATGTTTTAGAAACCGATTCACTTTCTTCTTCGACAGGAATGTACCCCTGAACTTTATATGATGCTAAACCTAATTTATCTCGAGTGGCACTATGTTTCATTGCTTCAAAAGCTTTTTCAGTATCAAATCCTGTAATACCTTTTAAATAAGCATCGGCTATTACTGGTACTGCATGATACCCAATCATACAATGTGTATAATTTCCTGCTAAATCCCAAATAGGCATAATACCACCTTCGTCGTATTTACTTAAAAACGTATTAATAAAATCGTTAGTGCGACCTTGTTCTATTACAGTATATAAAGGGTGAGCTCCTCTATAAGTATCCCAAAGAGAAAACACTGTATAATAGTCAAAATCATTAGTTTGATGAATATTTAAATCGATACCTCTATAACGACCATCAACATCTTGATATAAGTTTGGTGCAAGCATAGTGTGATAAAGCGCAGAATAAAAATTAGTTTTGTTATTTATATCATTAGTTTCAATAACTATTTTCTCTAGTTGCTTTTCCCAGATTAGCTGAGCATTGATTTTAATATCTTCGAATGTTTTATTACCTATTTCTGTTTCAAGATTTTGTTTAGCACCAATCTCATCTACTGCAGAGATACCAACAGAAACAAAAATTGGATCATTGTTAGGGTTATCAAATTCAAAGGCCATTTTTTCAGGGTTTTTGCCCTTTGACCCTGGAGTGTTTTTAAATGGTTTCGAAAATTTTATGTGATAAAAAAGACGTTGATCTTCAGCCCAAGCTTTAGAATGACGATATCCTGAAATTTCTTGATTGGATATAATATTTATATTATGATCTAGAACCTGATCTCTATGAGCTAAATCTAAAATAACAATTTGATTTTTTGCTGAAGAGAACTGATATTTATGCATTCCGCTTCTTGGAGTTACAGTAAGTTCAACATCAATGTTAGTATTATCTAAATGTACACTATAAAACCCAGGTTGAGCGATTTCATTTTGATGAGAAAAATGATCGCGATACCCTACTTTACCATCTGCACCATTGTTAAAATTTATTGCATTGGTTGGCATTAACAAAATATCTCCATAATCTGAGATTCCTGTACCACTTAAATGAGTATGCGAAAACCCATAAATATATTCATCATCATAATGATATCCTGAACAACCATCCCAACCTTCTAATCGTGTATCTGGGCTTAATTGCATCATTCCAAATGGCATTGTTGCTCCAGGATATGTATGACCATGACCTCCAGTTCCTATAAATGGGTTTACATAAGAAATTAAAGGATTATCTTTTTTTGCAACTTCTATGTTAAAATTTGAGTTATTCGAACAATTAAATAAAAAAAGAAAACACAGTATGTAAAAAAAGGAAAATCTCATTTTATTATTTTTTAGAAGTCGAAAGATAATAAATTCTTAAGTTACAACTAAGTTAATTTTAGAGCGTTTGTCCGACTATCTAAAGGTACATTTATAAAAACTTGTCATGACTCGTTGGATTATATTTATAGTTGTTTGTGGTATTATTGATTTTTATGCATTTCAAGCATTTAAAACAGTAATAAAATCATCATGGATAACAGGAATATATAGTATCGTTTCCGTTTTTATTTTAGCTAATTTTAGTTATCAATTATTTACTTTTAACAGAGCAATTGGCATAGACTCTGGATTAGCATCAGCATCAGCACTCTTTATTTTAATATATGTTCCTAAGCTAGTTCTTATAACAACACTTTTTGTCGAAGATATTTTTAGATTATTTGAAACAATATTCAATTATTTTTCTCGAAATGAAATTTTAAATGAGAGTAGTTATGCCCCCTCTCGTAGAAGCTTTATAAGTAAAATAGCATTAGGATTAGCAGCGATACCATTTGGTTCTATACTTTATGGTATTTTTAAAGGAAAATATAACTTTAAAGTTTTGAAGTATTCTCTTTATTTCGAAGATTTACCAGAAGCTTTTGATGGATATAAATTAACTCAAATAAGTGATGTACATTCAGGAAGTTTTGATAATGTAAAGAAAGTAGAATATGCTATAGATCTTATTAATAAACAACAAAGTGATGTGTTATTGTTTACAGGTGATTTAGTAAACAATAAAGCTGAAGAAATGCATCCTTATATTAATGCCTTTAAGAAATTGAATGCTAAAGATGGAATGTTCTCTGTTTTAGGAAATCACGATTATGGAGATTACGTAAACTGGAATACTGATATTGAAAAATCACAAAACCTTGAAGATTTAAAAAGTCTTCAAAAAGAAATAGGTTTTGATCTATTACTAAATGAAAATCGTTTTATAGAAAAAAATGGAGAGCGTATTGCATTAATTGGAGTTGAGAACTGGGGGAAGGGATTTAAACAAAAAGGAGATTTAAAAAAAGCATCTCAAAATGTTGATATTAATGATTTTAAAATCTTAATGAGTCATGACCCTTCTCATTGGGAAGAAGAAGTTGTTAATGATAAATATCATTATCATTTAACATTAAGTGGTCATACTCATGGTATGCAATTTGGTATAGAAATTCCAGGATGGTTTAAATGGAGCCCTGTGAAATGGAGGTATAAGCACTGGGCAGGAATATATAAAGAATTAGGGCAATATATAAATGTTAATCGTGGATTTGGATATTTAGCTTTTCCTGGACGTGTTGGAATTTGGCCAGAAATAACTGTAATCGAGCTTAAAAAAGGTTCGAATAATACATAATTGCAAGGAAATGTTATATTTGTAACTGCATATTTGATTTAAAACTTTAAATGATGTCAAAATTTGGAGAACTTATAGATGTTAATATTCCTGTTTTGTTAGATTTTTTTACAGAATGGAATGAGCAATCTACAATGATGCATGCTGTCTTGAGAGATGTTGCTGCCGCTCTTGGTGATAAAGCTAAGGTTATAAAAATTGATGTTGATAAAAACAAAGATTTAGCTGAAGCACTTCGTATAAAAGGGTTACCAACTTTAATTATCTATAAAAACGGTGAAATGAAGTGGCGCCAAAGCGGTGAACAAGACGCAAACACACTTATAGGTCTTATTCAAGAATACGTTTAAAAATAAATCCTTTTTCACTAAAATACTCCAATACTTTTGGTAAGGCATATCGTAAGTTTTTTGATGCTTTTATACTATCATGAAATACTACAATATCTCCCGAAACTGTATTTTTAATCACATTGTTTAAACATTTTTCTTCAGATATTTTATTACTCCAATCTATGGATAAAACTCTCCACATTATAATTTTATAACCCCTTTTTAGAAGTTGTTTTGCTTGCTTAGATTTAATTTGACCATAAGGTGGGCGAAATAAACTGGTTTTAAAATTAAAAGAATTGAAAGCCTTTTCTGTAGACTCTATGTTATGTAGATATGTTTTTGTTTTTGTTTTCCAGCCTTTTAAATGATTATAAGTGTGATTGCCTATAGAATGTTTTTCATGTAAAATTCGCTTAAAAATTTCAGGGTTTGTTTCAATATTTTTTCCAATACAAAAAAAAGTAGCTTTAGCATTATATTTATTTAAAATATCTAAAACCCAATCTGTTATCTCTGGAGTAGGGCCATCATCAAAAGTTAAATAAATCACTTTATTTTGAGAAGGATATTCCCAAATCAAACTTGGAAATATCCTTTTAATAAATTTAGATGTTTTTACTGGAGTAAAATTCACAATTAATTTTCAGGATCAATACTGGAAGAATCATTTGTTGGAAGATCTTTATCTGAAGGCGATGGTTTTTCTTCTGGTCTTAAAAGTTCTTCGGTTTCTCCTGTAAAAACTTGAATATAATTATTGTATTTCTGCATTTCAGAAGTTACAAAAGCATCATCTTCATAAGTAACTAATACATCTATTAATCCTCTATAACGTGCTAAATCAGTAGAAATTTCTTGAAATACTTGGTTTTGTTCTTCATCACTAAGGCTGATGTAGTAGTCTAGGTTTTCTTGATATTTCTTAGAAACTTCTTTAAATAGGTTACGTCCTTTTTCGTTAGCTTCAACTTGATAATAAGCTCCGATATAAGGCTCTAAAAGAGTATAGAAATTAAATATATCTACTGGCATTTTTTCCATAGCTAAATCCGCTATTTCTTCTGCTTCTTTAAGTTTTTCGTCATTAATTAAGCTTTCGATTAAACGGGCAAGATTACCCCTGTAGGTTATTCCGTTTTTGCGAGTTTCTACATCATGATATATGTCACTACCGCTATTACCCCAGTCCCACTTTTTTACTAAGTCGTACATTAAATCAGGATCAACTCTCCCCATATCAAAAGGATTAGCACGATCAACGGGTGTTTTAATAGGAACTAATTTATAACACAAACCATCTAATTGTAAATAATCTTTCATCCAAATATAATCATCATCCCCAAACGATCCACCAGTAAAATAAATAGGGCGCTCCCAATTATTGTTTGCAATAATATCTAGCATTAATAAACGATTTTTATATAATGCGCTTCCAGATATTTTAAAATCTACAAAATCTACTATTTTATCAGCATCTTTAGGTTTTACAACACCATTTTTTAGAACAGAGTTTTTGTCTACAGGAACTCTTATATGTTCTGCTGGAAAATAACTGCGATTGAGTTCTTGGGTTGGAAATCTTCTGATATCCCTTCCTTCTTGTTGAAATATAAATTTCATTTTGGTACGTTCATCATCACTAGCTATAAAGTCAATTAATTCTTTAATGAGTAGGGTATCTTTTTTAATTAAGCTTTTTACAATGTCATTGTCAGCTTGATTAATAACAATATCTCTAGTGCCATACCTGTATTTCTCATGTATTAATTGAGAAGGTATTGGATCGCTTTCATAAGCTTTACGTTTCATTTGATCTATATACCAATCAGTTTGAAATAAGCTTGTATTCACAACTTTAACATCAGTACGCACACCTTCTATTTCTTGAAGGTACCATAGTGGAAAAGAATCGTTATCTCCAATAGTAAATAGTATAGCATTAGGTGCACAAGATTCTAAATATGTTCTAGCCATTGAGTTAGCAGTTCTTTTTCCAGAACGATCATGATCATCCCAATTGTTAGCAGCTAAAATACTTGGAACTAAAATTAAGCAAACTACAGTTAATGCAGGAGCTAAAAATTTATGCCTGCTGAACTTACTTATAATATTATATAGGGCATAGACCCCAAAACCTATCCATATGGCGAACACATAAAACGAACCTACTACTGAATAATCACGTTCCCTAGGTTCAAAGGGACGAACATTAGTATATACTTGTATTGCTATTCCTGTAAATAAAAAGAATACGAGCATTGTCCAAAATAACTTTTTATTGGTATTGAATAAAAAGAAAAGACCTATTAAGCCTAAAATAAAAGGTAAAAAATAATACGTATTTCGTGCTTTATTATTTAAAACATCACTAGGTAAATTATTTTGCGATATGCCTAAATGTGCTTCATCAATAAAGCTTATACCACTTATCCAATTACCATGAGAATCATATCTCCCTTGAATATCATCTTGGCGTCCTGTAAAATTCCACATAAAATAACGCCAATACATATAGCCAAGTTGGAATTCAAACATATAAAGAATATTGTCTATAAATGATGGTTTTTCAATATCTAAAAATTGTGAATTCTGCCTTAAAAAAGTATTATAATCTTCATAATCTACACGCCCCTCATTAACTTGACCTATAAAACTAGAAACAGCACTTCTTATTTGATTTAATCTACCATTAGCATACTGACTGGCTTCATCTTCAGGGTAGCCTCCATTGCGTGCAGAAGTATAAAAATCAGAAATTAGATCAGGTTTTATTTTAAAATCCAAATACCCAGTAAAAAGCATATAATTTTCTGCATGCTCTCTACTCCACATTCTAGGTAGTATTGAGGCATGTTCAGAATTATAATTTTGATCAGCATTTTTATAATCGTTTACAATAATATACTTACCTTTCTCTACATCTTTTTCGTATTTAGGTTTAGCATCAACATAAGGGTTATTTTCATCTAATCCAGAGTATTGTTCAGTAAATTGAGGTCCATAAAACAAGCGTGTTTTGGGATATTGTTCTAAATTATAATAAGCTAATAACTCTCTTGCACTAGAAGGATTATTCTCATTAATAATCACATTAGCATTGGCACGAATTGGAAGCATCATCCAAGATGAGAACCCAATAAAAATAAATAGTAAACAAAGTACTAAAGTGTTAATGTGTTTATATTGTTTTTTTCTTGTATAGTTAAGGCCAAAATAAAAAGCAGTAATAACAAGTAAACCAGCGAAAATTGAACCTGAGTTAAAAGGTAGTCCTAAAGTATTTACGAAAAACAACTCTACAGAACTAAAAAATTTAAGTGAGTTGGGCAATAAGAGTTTAAAAATAAATAACAAAATACCCACAACCACTATATTAGCAATAATGAAATTTTTAACAGTAACTTTTTTGTAATTTTTAAAGAAATAAATCAATCCTATTGCAGGAATAGTTAATAAGCCCATAAAATGTACCCCAAAAGAAAGTCCAGTAATAAATGCGATTAATATTAACCATTTATTACCTCTAGGCTTACCCATATCTTGCTCCCATCGTAAACCTAAATAAAACATGACAGCCATAATAAGAGTGGCCATAGCATAAACTTCAGTTTCAACGGCGTTAAACCAAAAAGAATCTGTAAACGTAAAAGCTAAACTCCCTACTAAAGCACTTCCAAGAATAGCCTGCTTTTTTGAATTTGAAATAGTTTCAGAGTTCCCAGCCAATTTGCGAAGTAATAAAGTGATTGACCAAAACATAAACAAAATCGTAAATGCACTAGCAACTGCACTCATCATGTTAAGCATTAATCCAATTTGAGATGAATCTGTAGCGAATACCGAGAAAAAAGCACCTATCATCTGAAATAAAGGTGCTCCTGGTGGGTGACCTACTTGTAGTTTAGATGATGTTAAAATATATTCGCCAGCATCCCAGAAACTAACTGTAGGTTCTACAGTTAAACTATATGTTATTAAGGCGATTAAGAAGGCTAACCAACCCAAAATGGTATTCCATTTTTTAAAGTTGAAATGTGTCATAATTGTTTAGTATTGCTAACGGCGAATTTAATAATAAATAAACAACGCAAGAAAGTTTTTAAGTAAACGTTAAGGGATTCGTATTATTTTGTCTAAAAATATTTGCACAAATAAAACTTTGTACTAAATTTGCAAACTCATTTGAGGAATGGTCCATGGTGTAACTGGCAACACGTCTGTTTTTGGTATAGAAGAGTCTAGGTTCGAGCCCTAGTGGACCAACAAAGTAATTAAATCCTAACTTGATTGAGTTGGGATTTATTATTTTACAGAATATCGAAGAGATTTAAAACATGAGTTTATCTCTTTTAAAGATCGATATAATGTTGTATATTTGCAGCGCTGTAAGAAAAATTGATACAAAAATGAGGGGACTGAAGTCCCCTCTTTTTATACTAAAGAATGTTTAAAAAAATAGTAAAATCATTATTAGATACTTGCTTAGAAAGTCGACAAGATTTGTTCTTAATCGATTTTGATGTGCTAGCAGATAACACTATAAAAGTAGTTATTGATGGTGATAAAGGTGTATTGGTTGAAGATTGTATGCTTGTAAGTCGAGCTATTGAACATAATTTAGATAGAGAAGATCAAGATTTTTCTCTTGAAGTAACATCGGCAGGAGCAGCATCTCCTTTAATAAATTCAAGACAGTATAAAAAGAATATTGGTCGCACATTAAGTGTAAAGGCAATAGATAATCAAGAATTTGAAGCTGTGTTAGCTTTAGTAGATGACGAAGGTGTTACACTAAAATGGAAAGCTAGAGAACCTAAACCCATTGGTAAAGGAAAAATTACAGTTCAGAAAGAACAAAAAGTATTATATAACGATATAGTAGAAGCAAAAGTTAAGATAAAATTTTAATCCAAAAGAGAATTATGGAAAATCTTGCGTTAATTGACTCATTTTCAGAATTTAAGGACGATAAGCTAATAGATCGTGTTACCTTAATGGCTATTTTAGAAGATGTATTTAGAAATGCATTAAAAAAGAAGTTTGGTGATGACGATAACTTTGATATTATTATTAATCCAGATAAAGGTGATTTAGAGATCTGGAGAAATAGAATTGTAGTAGCAGATGGTGATGTAATGGACCCTAATGAAGAAATCTCATTGACAGAAGCTCGTAAAATTGAAGACGATTTTGAAGTTGGTGAAGATGTATCTCAAGAGGTGAAGCTTATCGATTTAGGTCGTAGAGCAATTTTAGCATTACGTCAGAATCTAATTGCTAAAATTCATGAACATGACAATACAAATATATATAAGCAATTTAAAGATTTAATAGGAGAAATTTATACTGCTGAAGTACATCATATTCGTCATAGAGCAATTATCTTGTTAGACGATGAAGGCAACGAAATTATTTTACCAAAAGAGAAGCAGATTCCTTCAGATTTCTTTAGAAAAGGAGATAATGTACGTGGTGTTATTGAAAGTGTAGAGCTTAAAGGAAATAAACCAGCAATTATTTTATCTAGAACTGCACCAGTATTTTTAGAAAAATTATTTGAGCAAGAGATTCCGGAAGTATTCGATGGTTTAATTACGGTTAAAAACGTGGTAAGAATTCCTGGAGAAAAGGCAAAAGTAGCAGTAGATTCTTATGATGATAGAATTGATCCAGTTGGAGCTTGTGTTGGTATGAAAGGGTCGAGAATTCATGGTATCGTTAGAGAATTAGGAAATGAGAATATAGATGTGATTAACTACACAAATAATCTTAATCTATATATAACTAGAGCATTAAGTCCAGCAAGAGTAACGTCTATTAAAATAGATGAAGAAGCAAAGCGTGCTGAGGTTATTTTAAAACCAGAAGAAGTAAGTAAAGCGATTGGCCGTGGCGGGCATAACATTCGTTTAGCAGGCCAGCTAACAGGCTATGAAATAGATGTATTTAGAGAAGGTGTTGAAGAAGACGTTGAGTTATCTGAATTCTCTGATGAAATCGATGCTTGGATTATTGAAGAATTAGCAAAAGTAGGATTAGATACAGCGAAAAGTGTTTTAGAACAAGATGCTGCTGATTTAGTGAAGCGTACCGACTTAGAAGAAGAAACAATTAATGAAGTTATTAGAATTCTTAAAGAAGAATTTGAATAAAACATATATTTGACATATTTTAAAGGCAATTTATGGCTGAAACAATTAGATTAAATAAAGTATTGCGGGAGTTAAACATCTCTTTAGATCGTGCTGTGGAATATTTAGATTCCAAAGGTGTTGAGATAGAGAAGCGTCCGACTACAAAAATTTCTGAAGAAACATATCAGATTCTTTCAGATGAATTTCAAACAGATGCTAGTAAAAAAGTAGCATCTAAAGAAGTTAGCGAAGCAAAACTAAAAGAAAAAGAAGCGTTACGTGAACAGCGTGAACGTGAAATTGAAGAGAAAATTCAAAAAGAATCTACTCAAGCTGAAATTGTTAAAGCTAAAACAACTTTAAAAGGTCCAAAACAAATTGGTAAAATTGATTTAGATGGATCTAAAAAAGAGGAGCCTAAAGAAAAAGTTTCTGAAACTGTGATCGAAGCAAAGGCTATTCAAAAAGAAGCAGTAGCTGAGGAAGAAGTTAAAACTCCTGTAAAACAGGAAGTAAAATCAAAACCTGAACCTGTTGCTAAAAAAGAAATAGTAAAACCTGAACCTGTTAAAGAAACAAAAATAGAGAAACCTAAAGCTAGAAAAACTGTTGAAAAGCCAGTTAAAGAAGCTAAAACAATTTCTAAACCACTTCTTGAAGGTGAAAGACCTGAAGTAGAAGAAAAGGTTACTACACAATATCAAAAACTTTCTGGACCAAAATCAACAGGAGAGAAAATAGATTTATCTCAATTTAATAAACCTAAGAAAAAAGTTGAGCATAAAAAACCTGATAATGCGGCAGATGCTAAAAAGAAACGTCGTCGTATAAGTAAACCAGGCGGAGGTGCTCCAGGTGCTGGAAATAATAATCAACGAGGAGGAACAGCTCAAAGAGGTAATTTTAATAAAGGAAGGGGTAATCAACAAAGGCGTCCGCAAACTGTTAAAGAAGAGCCTAGTGCAGAAGAAGTACAAAAACAAGTACGAGAAACCTTAGAAAAACTTCAAGGAAAATCAAGTAAAGGTAAAGGAGCTAAATATCGTCGAGATAAGAGAGATCAACATCGTCAGAAATCTGAAGATGAAATTGCACAGCAAGCGGCAGAAAATAAGTTACTTAAAGTAACAGAATTTGTAACTGCTAATGAAGTAGCAACAATGATGGATGTTCAAGTAACTCAAATTATATCAGCATGTATGTCGCTAGGTATGATGGTAACAATGAATCAACGATTAGATGCAGAAACCTTATCTATCGTTGCGGAAGAGTTTGGATATGAAGTAGAATTTGTGACTGCAGATATTGAAGAATCAATAGAAGAAACTCAAGATAACCCAGAAGATTTAGTATCTCGTGCTCCAATTGTAACAGTAATGGGTCACGTAGATCACGGTAAAACATCGCTTTTAGATTACATTCGTAAAGAAAATGTGATTGCTGGAGAATCTGGAGGTATTACACAACATATAGGTGCTTATGGAGTAACTTTAGATTCAGGTCAAAAAATAGCTTTTTTAGATACACCAGGTCACGAAGCGTTTACAGCAATGCGTGCACGTGGAGCTCAAGTTACAGATTTAGCAATTATTGTAATTGCAGCAGATGATGACATAATGCCGCAAACAAAAGAGGCCATTTCGCATGCACAAGCAGCAGGAGTGCCAATTGTATTTGCAATCAATAAAATAGATAGGCCTACAGCTAATCCTGATAAGATTAAAGAAGGATTGGCAGCGATGAACCTATTAGTAGAAGATTGGGGAGGTAAAATTCAATCCCATGATATTTCTGCTAAAACTGGTTTAGGGATTAAAGAGTTGTTAGAAAAGGTATTGTTAGAAGCCGAGTTATTAGAGCTTAAAGCAAATCCAAGTAAGCCAGCAGTAGGAACTGTAGTAGAGGCCTTTTTAGATAAAGGTCGAGGGTATGTGTCTACAATTTTAGTTCAAGCAGGAACTTTAAGAATTGGGGATTATGTATTAGCAGGAAAAAATAGTGGTAAAATAAAAGCAATGCATGAT
This sequence comes from Flavobacteriaceae bacterium, assembly GCA_003443635.1. Lineage (NCBI taxonomy): Bacteria > Pseudomonadati > Bacteroidota > Flavobacteriia > Flavobacteriales > Flavobacteriaceae > Flavobacteriaceae bacterium. The sequence goes on from CP031964.1 coordinate 732,033, forward strand.
GAGCGCGGAAAAGATGTTTTAGAAGCAGGACCATCAACACCAATTTCAATTTTAGGATTGGACGGTGCTCCACAAGCTGGAGATAAATTTAATGTATTTGCAGACGAACGTGAAGCAAAACAAATAGCTGCTAAACGTACACAATTACAACGTGAGCAATCGGTGAGAACACAACGTCATATTACACTTGATGAGATAGGTCGTCGTATTGCGCTTGGAGATTTTAAAGAATTGAATATTATCCTTAAAGGAGATGTTGATGGATCGGTTGAAGCATTAACAGATTCATTCCAAAAATTATCTACAGAAGAAATTCAAGTTAATATTATACATAAAGGTGTTGGAGCCATTACTGAAAGTGATGTGCTTTTAGCATCGGCATCAGATGCAATTATTATCGGATTTAATGTGCGCCCAATGGGTAATGCACGTCAAATAGCAGATAAAGAAGAAATCGATATCAGAATGTACTCTATTATTTATGATGCAATTAACGATTTAAAAGATGCGATGGAAGGTATGCTTTCACCAGAATTTAAAGAGGAAATAACAGGTAGTGCAGAAATTAGAGAAATTTTTAAAGTTTCTAAAATTGGTAGCATTGCAGGATGTATGGTAATTAATGGTAAAATATTCAGAACATCTAGTGTGCGTTTAATTCGCGAAGGTGTTGTTATTTATACAGGAGAATTAGCGTCACTTAAACGCTTTAAAGATGATGTAAAAGAAGTATCTAAAGGATATGATTGTGGTATGCAAATCAAAAACTATAATGACATTAAAGAAAATGATGTTATTGAAGCATTCCAACAAGTCGAAATTAAAAAGAAACTTAAATAAGTTATATAACAACTTAAGTTTAAATATAATAAAGAGTGATCAATTTTGATCACTCTTTTTATGTAAAATTTATAAAGTTTTTCTCTTTATAACTACAAATAAAAAAAATCTATATGCTATGAAAAAAACAATTACACTTTTATTTTTTATTACACTATTAAGTTTTAATAAAGCAGCTAATGCACAAGGTACGCTTTTAGGCGAAATTAAAATGTTTGCGGGTACTTTTGCCCCAGCTGGATATGCTTTTTGTAACGGTCAAGTTTTACCAATATCTGGAAATGATGCATTGTTTTCTCTTATAGGAACTACTTATGGCGGAGATGGACGTACTACATTTGCTTTACCAGATTTAAGAGGAAGAGCGCCAATACACTCAGGAGACAATAGTGCAGGGCCAGGTTTAACAGCTAGAAGACTTGGCCAGACAGTAGGTAGCGAAACAAATACATTAACAGTAAATAACCTGCCTGCTCATTCGCATACAGTAAATGCAATTATAGAAGATGGTGATCAATCCTCACCAACAGGAAACTTTCCTGCAGGCACAAAATTATTAGATGGTGAATACGCGTCTAATGGAACTTCTACGACAATGAATTCCGGAATGGTTAGTAATACAGGTACAGGAGCTTCAGTTAATAATATGCAACCCTCTTTAGCGATAAATTTTATTATTGCAATAGATAGTGGAGTATTTCCTTTCCCAGCTCGAAATTAATAGAATATGAAAAGTATTAATCAAATATTAATATTGTTTTTTATATTGATTTATAGCAGTATTAATGCTCAAATTACTTTCAACGCTTGTAATTCACTATTAGAGAATCAGGATTATACGTTTAATCAGATAAGTACAGATGCTACTGGTAGAAATGTGTTTGAAACGAATCCAGTAGATGGAAATCAACCTTGCGGAGGTATTGGAGTTTGTGAATTTAGAATTGCTTGGAATGATACAGAAAGCCGTTGGGAGATTTTTGCAGATGATGGTAATGGCACATTTACAGATACTTTTATTTTGTATACTAATACAGAAGCATCTTCACCTAATCCCCCAGATTTAACTTTAGGAACTTGGATTGAAAACACTTCTGTAACACAATCGCTGTGTGGAGGAATATCAACTTTAATTGGTGATGTGCAAGGTGAAACATTAAGTACATCTGATGCAGATTTTAATAATCAGATAGAAATTTTTCCAAACCCAGCATCACAATTTATTACGATAAATGGTAATAGAAATCAGGTTGACGAGATCATCTTTTATGATATACACGGAAGATTAATTTTTAGTGAAAACTATAATAATGAAGCTTTAGATATATCAAGATTAACTCCTGGATTGTATTTTGCTAGATTTGTTAGTGATGAACGAGAGCTTGTAAAAAAACTAATTGTGCAATAAAAAAAGCGACTCATTGAGTCGTTTTTTTATATATACTATGAAAAAGAAGGTGTTAAGGTTCTATTTTTTCTTTTTTGGGTTTTAAAATAAAAGCTGCATTATACTTCCTTTTTATTTTAACTAAAGCACGGTCGGCTTCTAATCGAGTTTTAAAGTTGCCAACCCAAATTTTACGATTATTTGGAGGGTCAAATTTTATAGTAGAACTCCAATCTGTAAAATCTTCTCTAAACTCGCTCTGAACTTTTACAGCGTTATTAGCATTACCTTTATAAATCTGAATAGTATAGTTAAATTGAGATTTATTAACGCTTTTTTTTAGAGCCAATAAGCGATCGATATCGTTATCTTGATTAACAGTAACAACACCTTGAGCATTAGCATCTACAATACTTATACTTAAAAAAAGTACAGCTAATGCGATGATTTTAAATAAGTTTTTAATCATTTCAAATTTAATTTAGTGCAAATGTAAAATATATAAACTTAAACATTGTGTTTTTTATTATTTAGAATCCTTATAAATTAGAAATTAACGTATATCTAACATTTCTAAAATGGACTATAAGTATTACTTTTGTGCGAGATTTTTAGAACCGAATATTTTCTATTTGTATATGAAAAAATCGTACCAAAGTTTGGAAGACAATTCTACTAACGATATGAAACAGGTGATACACCGCAATTTAACCTCAAGAATTCTATTTTTAGGTTTTATTTTTATAACTTCTTTATCTACATCATTATTTGCTCAAGATGGCGATCCTGTAGCTGGAAAAGCATTGTTTAATGCAAATTGTGCAGCTTGTCATAAGCTAGATAAAAAAATGACTGGACCTGCATTGCGTAATGTAGAGCAACGTTTAGCAGATGATGAAGGATTAGATAGAGAGTGGATTTATGCATGGATTAAAAACAGCCCGGCAGTTATTAAATCTGGAGATGCTTATGCTAGTAAGATTTATAGCGAATATAATAATTCACCAATGACTCCTTTTCCTCAATTATCTAATGAGGAAATCGACAATATATTAGCATATACTGCATTTGTTCCAGAAGGAGGAGACGATAAAACCCCACTTCCACCTACACCAACTGATGAAGGAGGAATCTCAAAAGAATTACTATTAGGAGCATTAGCTATCCTTTTTGGCTTATTAGCTGTAGGTTTAGTTATTGTGAACAGAACATTACGTCGTTTTGCAAATGCTAACGGGGTAGAAATAGAAGAGAAAGAAAAAGGAACTTCTCTTTGGAAAGCATTTGTTAAGAACCAATTTTTAATGTTGGTTACTGCAATCTTCTTTTTATTAGCAAGTGGTTATTTTGTATACGGATACTTTATGCAAGTAGGTGTGGATCAGGGGTACCAACCAGTACAACCAATACATTTCTCACATAAAATTCACGCAGGAGATAATAAAATAGATTGTAAATACTGTCACTCTTCAGCAAGAGTAAGTAAAACATCAGGGATTCCATCACTAAATGTGTGTATGAACTGTCATAAATCTATTTATGAATATACTGGTGAAACTACTGCAGAATATTCTAAAGAATTTTACGATGGTGAGATTAAAAAATTATACGAAGCAGTAGGTTGGAACGATGCAGAACAAACATATACTGGAGAGACAAAACCTGTAAAATGGGTGCGTATTCATAATCTTCCAGATTTTGCATATTTTAACCACTCACAACACGTTACAGTTGGAGGTATAGAATGTCAAACATGCCATGGTCCTATCGAGGAAATGGAAATTGTAGAGCAATTTGCACCACTTACAATGGGATGGTGTATTAACTGCCATAGAGATACAAATGTTAAAACAGAAGGTAATGAGTACTATACTAAGATACACGAGCAGTTATCTAAAAAGTACGGTGTAGATAAACTAACCGTTGCTATGCAAGGTGGTTTAGAATGTGGAAAATGTCATTACTAATTTATTAAGAAGCATAATTCAATTATAATATGTCATCAAACAAGAAATATTGGAAAAGTGTTGAAGAGCTAAACGAAAAAAATAGTTTAGTTGTTGAATCTTTTAAGCAAAAAGAGTTTGTTGAAGAAATTCCAACGGATGAGTTCTTAGGAGATAAAGAGACTCTTGAATCTTCTAGCACAACACGTCGTGATTTCTTAAAATATGTTGGTTTTAGTACTGCAGCAGCATCTTTAGCAGCTTGTGAAGGACCTGTAGTAAAATCCATTCCTTATGTTGTACAGCCAGATCAAATTATTCCTGGAGTAGCTAACTACTATGCAACATCTATTGCTAACGGATATGATTTTGCAAGTATATTGGTTAAAACTCGTGAGGGAAGACCGATAAAAATTGAAAATAATAATCTGGCTACTACAAATGGTAGTGCTAATGCTAGAGTTAATGCTTCAGTTTTAGATTTATATGACAGCTTAAGAATTAAAGAACCCGAAAAAGCAGGCGAAATAATTTCTTGGGATGCATTTGATACTGAGATAAAAAGAGAATTAAATAGATTGTCTGGTGGAACTAAAGATATTGTGTTATTAACACAAACTTTTGCAAGTCCATCTACATCTAGATTGATTTCAGAATTTAAAGAAAAATATGGCAATGTTCGTCATGTAGCTTATGATGCAATATCAGAATCTGCAGCGATTGAAGCATTCCAAAATAAATATAACGAACGCGGTTTAGCAAACTACGATTTCTCTAAAGCAGAGACTATTGTTTCTTTTGGAGCAGATTTCTTAGGAGATTGGCAAGGTGGAGGATTCGATTCTGGATACTCTAAAAGTCGTGTGCCTCATCATGGTAAAATGTCACGTCATATTCAGTTTGAATCTAATATGAGTCTTACTGGAGCAAATGCAGACAAACGTATACCGTTAACACCAAGTCAACAAAAAGTAGCATTAGCTAAATTATATGGTAAAGTATTTGGAACATCTGTTTCAGGAAGCTTACCGGCAAATATTGAAGAAGCAGTAAATAAAGCAGCTTCAGAATTATCAGAAGCTGGACATAATGGCGTTGTAGTTACTGGGATTTCAGATGTAAATGCACAAAGCTTAGTACTTGCAATTAATGAAAAAATTGGTAGCACTGTGTTTGATGCTACTACACCTATAAAAACAAGACAAGGAGATGATAAAGCAGTAAATCAATTAATTTCGGATATGAAATCTGGAAACATTGGAGCTGTTATAATGAGTGGTGTTAACCCTGCTTATACATTACCTAATGCTTCAGATTTTAATGAAGGATTAAAAAATGTTGATTTATCTGTAGCGTTTTCGATGAAAGAAGATGAAACATCATCTTTAACACAGTATATTGCTGCAGCACCTCATTATTTAGAATCTTGGGGAGATGTAGAATTAAAGAAAGGACATTTTGGATTAGCGCAACCAGCTATTCGTCCATTATTCAATACAAGACAATTTCAAGATGCTTTATTAATATGGAACGATAACGCTTCTACGTATCATGACTATATTAAAAGTAATTGGAACGAAAATATATTAAACGGCTCATCTTGGAATCAAGCATTGCATGATGGTACTTTTGTTGGAACTACAAGTTTAACAGAAGAAACTACAAATGCAGAAACAGAATCATCTACAATTAATGTAGATGCTGCTGCAAGAACCTTAGCCTCTGCTTCATCAAACGGATATGAGCTAACATTGTATCCTAAAACAGGAATGGGAGATGGACAACAAGCTAATAACCCTTGGTTGCAGGAGTTTCCAGACCCGTTAACCAGAACAACTTGGGATAATTACTTAACCATGTCTGAAGCTGATGCTAAAGAATTAGGCTTTTATTTAGAAGAAAGTACATTCTTTTCTCAAGAAAGACACGATGCTACAGGAGGACTTAATGGTAAATATGCTAACCTTACTGCAAATGGAGTTACTGTAAAAGTTCCAGTAATGATTCAACCAGGGCAAGCTAAAGGCTCTTTTGGAATGTCATTTGGTTACGGTCGTAGTTTAGGTTTAAAAGCAGAAATGCAAACAGGTGTTAATGCGTATCCATTATATAAAGATTTTAATACGATCCAAAATGTAACAATCGAAGCAACTTCTGGAAAGCATGAGTTTGCTTGTGTACAGTTACAAAATACTTTAATGGGTCGTGGTGATATTATTAGAGAAACAACTTTAGAAGTTTTCAATTCTAAAGATAAAGAGTATTGGAACCCAATTCCTGTAGTATCATTAAATCACGAAGAAACTCCAGTAACATCTCCAGAAGTAGACTTATGGGATGAGTTTGATCGTTCAATAGGACATCACTTTAACTTGTCTATCGATTTAAATGCTTGTACAGGATGTGGTGCTTGTGTTATTGCTTGTCACGCTGAAAATAATGTGCCAGTAGTTGGTAAAGAGGAAATTCGTCGTAGCCGTGATATGCATTGGTTACGTATTGATAGATATTACTCTTCAGAAGATACTTTTGAACAGGATGATACTAAAAAGGATGAGTTCTCTGGATTATCAGGAGATAAAGGATCTTTAAGCGGATTTGGAGAATTAGAAGATCCAGCAGCTAACCCGCAAGTAGCATTCCAACCAATAATGTGTCAGCACTGTAATCACGCACCTTGTGAAACAGTATGTCCAGTAGCAGCAACATCTCATGGTCGTCAAGGTCAAAACCATATGGCGTATAACCGTTGTGTTGGTACACGCTATTGTGCAAATAACTGTCCTTATAAAGTACGTCGTTTTAACTGGTTCTTATACAATGGGAATGATGAATTTGATTTCCATATGAACGATGATTTAGGACGTATGGTAATCAATCCAGATGTGACAGTTCGTTCTCGAGGGGTAATGGAAAAATGTTCTATGTGTATTCAAATGACACAAAAAACAATTCTTGATGCGAAGCGTGACGGAAGAAAAGTTAAACCTAACGAATTTAAAACAGCTTGTTCTGCAGCTTGTAGTAGTGGAGCAATGATGTTTGGAGATATAAACGATAAGCATAGTGATATTACTGCGCTTAAAGATGATAATAGAGCGTATCACTTACTTGAGAGTGTTGGTACAAAACCAAATGTGGTGTATCAAACTAAAGTAAGAAATACAAAAGAAGCATAATAAATTAATCAAGAAATAATTAGATAAGGATTATGGCGTCTCATTACGAAGCACCTATTAGAAGACCTTTAGTAACAGGAGAAAAATCATACCACGACGTAACTGTTGATGTGGCTGCCCCTGTAGAAGGACGAGCAAATAAACAGTGGTGGATTGTTTTTTCTATTGCTTTAGTAGCTTTCCTTTGGGGAATAGGTTGTATAATTTATACAATATCAACAGGTATTGGTACTTGGGGATTAAACAAAACCGTAGGCTGGGCTTGGGATATTACTAACTTCGTTTGGTGGGTTGGTATTGGTCACGCAGGAACGCTTATTTCTGCAGTACTCTTATTATTCCGTCAAAAATGGAGAATGGCAATTAACCGTTCTGCAGAAGCGATGACAATTTTCTCAGTAGTTCAAGCTGGACTATTCCCAATCATACACATGGGCCGTCCTTGGCTAGGATACTGGGTATTACCTATTCCAAATCAATTTGGATCATTGTGGGTAAACTTTAACTCACCACTACTTTGGGATGTATTTGCAATTTCTACATATTTATCTGTATCGTTAGTATTCTGGTGGACAGGATTACTTCCAGATTTTGCAATGATTAGAGACAGAGCTGTAAAACCTTTCCAGAAAAAAATATATAGCTTATTAAGTTTTGGATGGTCTGGCCGTGCAAAAGATTGGCAACGTTTTGAAGAAGTATCTTTAGTACTTGCAGGTTTAGCAACACCATTAGTACTTTCTGTACATACTATTGTATCGTTTGACTTTGCTACTTCGGTAATTCCGGGTTGGCATACAACAATATTTCCGCCATACTTTGTAGCAGGAGCAATTTTCTCAGGATTTGCAATGGTAAATACACTTCTTATCATCATGAGAAAAGTGTGTAATTTAGAAGATTATATTACTGTACAGCACATCGAATTAATGAACATAGTCATTATGATTACAGGTTCTATTGTTGGTGTGGCTTATATTACAGAGCTGTTTATCGCATGGTATTCAGGAGTAGAATTCGAACAATATGCATTCTTAAACAGAGCAACAGGACCTTATGCTTGGGCATATTGGGCAATGATGACATGTAATGTGTTCTCCCCACAATTTATGTGGTTTAAGAAATTAAGAACAAGTATTATGTTCTCTTTCTTTATTTCGATTGTAGTAAATATAGGGATGTGGTTTGAACGTTTTGTAATTATCGTAACTTCATTACATAGAGATTACCTACCATCATCTTGGACAATGTTCTCTCCTACATTTGTAGATATCGGAATATTTATAGGAACAATAGGATTCTTCTTTGTATTATTCTTATTATACTCTAGAACGTTCCCAGTAATTGCACAAGCAGAAGTAAAAACGATCTTAAAGTCGTCTGGGCAACGTTATAAAAAAATAAGAGAAGCAGGACAGAGTTTAGTAGGAACAGGAGCTGATAAAAGAACTTCTAAAGAAGGACCTTCAGAAGCAAGTACAGAACAACAAACAAACAACGAGTAGCATATGGAAACTTCAAAAGTAATTCACGCTATTTATACGGATGATGATGTGTTAATGGCAGCAGTTAAAAAAGTAAAAGCTGAAAAACATCATATAGAAGAGATATATACACCTTTCCCTGTACACGGGTTAGACAAAGCTATGGGACTAGCACCTACACGAATTGCAATTACAGCATTTATGTATGGATGCGTTGGCTTAACAGTGGCGATTGTAATGATGAATTTTATTATGATTAAAGATTGGCCTCAGAATATTGGAGGAAAACCAAGCTTTAGTTATATCGAAAATATGCCTGCATTTGTTCCAATTATGTTTGAATTAACAGTATTTTTTGCAGCCCATTTAATGGTAATTACATTTTATTTACGTAGTAGAATGTGGCCATTTAAAAAAGCTGAAAACCCAGATCCAAGAACAACAGATGATCACTTTTTAATGGAAATTCCTTTACACGGAAATCAAACAGAATTAGAAGGATTATTAAAGGAAACTGGAGCAGTAGAAATTAATATAGTAGATAAAGAAGAAGCACACTAATAATTATGAAGAGCTTAATAAAAATATCAATATTAGCGGTAGTTTTAATAACCATAGTATCATGTCAAAAAGATACAAGACCAAACTACCAATTTATGCCTAACATGTATGTGTCTGCAGGGTATGAAACGTATAGTGAGTCAGCTGCATTTGCTAATGGAGTAGAAGCACAATTACCAGTTGAAGGCACTATAGCAAGAGGATATTCATTATTCGAATATGGTAATAGTAATGATGAGTATAATAGAGCAAAAACAGATCTTACAAGTCCTTTAGATTCTACTCATGTAGATTTAAAAAGAGGAAAAGAATTATACGATGTGTATTGTGGTATTTGCCATGGTAATAGAGGAGATGGACAAGGTAATTTAGTGAAAAGAGAAAAGATTTTAGGAATCCCTAGTTATGACGATGCAGGTAGAGCTATCACAGAAGGGAGTATTTATCATGTAATTTATTATGGTAAAAATACAATGGGTTCTTACGCCAATCAACTTAATGAAGAAGAACGTTGGCAAGTAACTGCTTATGTTCTATCATTAAAAGAAGCATTAACAAAATAGATTAGATAAAGTTATATATCAACAATATGTATACGTTTTCAAATAGATTAAAAATATTTTCTGTAGCACTTATAGTTATAGGTTTAATAGGATATATCACTAGTTATGTTTCTGCACAAGGAACGTCATTAGATGATGTTAAAGAAATACTAGCAGAGGAAGCATCACATGGTGGTGGTCATGGTGAAGCATCGGATCACAGTACAACATCTGTAGAAGAGCGTGGTGAGACTGCAAATCATTCTGAAGAAACCAGTGAACATGGCGAAGATGTTTCTCATAATGAAGGTGAAAACGCAGAACATTCTCAAGGAGAGCATACAGAAGAAGTTAAAGAAGAAAGTCATTCAGGTGAAACAGGCGAGCATGTTATGAAAACTGAAGGCGGTCACGGAGATGAAATGGGTCATGGAGACCCAAATGCTCATGCAGAGCATGTAATGCATCAAATACATAACAGACCTTACTCAGCATTATATGTAGCAGCATTTTTCTTTTTTATGATAGCATTAGGAGTGTTGGCATTCTACGGAATTCAGTATGCAGCACAAGCAGGTTGGTCACCAGTACTCTTTAGAGTTATGGAAGGAATCACGTATTATGTACTACCAGGAGGTTTAATTGTATTAGCAATTGCATTTTGGGCTGGAGATCATATCTTTATTTGGATGGATCCAGAAGTAGTGGCACATGACGAATTAATACAAGGTAAACAAGGATGGTTAAACCAAGCAGGGTTTTTTATTAGAGGATTCATCTTTCTTGGAGGATGGAGTTTATATCGTTTCTTCTCTAGAAAATTTTCAATTGCTCAAGATAGCGCAGATGATAACAGAAACTTTAAGAAAAACTTCCGTATTTCAGCAGCATTTTTAGTGTTCTATATTTATACAGAATCAATGATGTCTTGGGATTGGATCATGAGTGTAGATCCACATTGGTTTAGTACACTATTTGGCTGGTATGTGTTTGCAAGTATGTTTGTAAGTGGTATTACAGTAATAGCATTAATCACAATCTACTTAAAATCGAGAGGATATTTACCATTTGTTAATGATAGTCATTTACACGATTTAGCAAAGTTTATGTTTGCAATAAGTATTTTCTGGACATACCTATGGTTCTCTCAATTTATGCTTATTTGGTATGCAGACATCCCGGAAGAAGTTACATATTTTGCAACACGAATAGCAGATTATAAATTACCGTTCTTCGGAATGTTAGTGATGAACTTTATATTTCCATTCTTGGTATTGATGAATAGTGATTACAAACGTATTCCTTGGTTTATTGTAATGGCTGGTATTATAATTTTAGCTGGACATTATATAGATGTGTTTAACATGATTATGCCTGCAACGGTTGGTGACCGTTGGGGAATTGGCTTAGCAGAAATTAGTGCAGTGATGCTATTTGCAGGATTGTTTATGCTATTAGTATTCTATGCAATATCTAAAGAATCATTACTAGCAAAAGGAAATCCATTTATTAAGGAAAGCGAACATTTCCATTATTAATTAAATTAAATAAAGAAGAAAGACAACAATGACTGCTTTATTAACAATAATAGTTTTAGTATTTATTACAGTTGCAATTTGGCAAATGGTTAAGATCTTTGATTTAGCACAAGCTAAAAGAGATAATACAGAGATTGCTAATGATAAAGATAATAGAATCAATGGTTATTTAATGATAGGATTCTTAATCTTCATTTATGTTATTACAATTGTTTGTATGGTAAAATGGGGAGACCTACCATTAATGTCTAACTCTGCATCAGAACACGGTCCTGATATCGATAATTTAATGATTATCTCAATGGTCATTATTTTTATAGTGCAAACTATTACTCAGTTTTTACTACACTATTTCGCATTTAAATACAAAGGTGAGAAAGGAAGAAAAGCATTATTTTTTGCAGATAATGATAAATTAGAAATTATTTGGACATCGATTCCTATTGTTGTTTTAGCAGGGTTAATTATTTATGGATTATTCACTTGGTCAGAAATTATGAATGTTAGTGAAGATGACGACCCTATAGTAATTGAATTATATGCACAACAATTTAACTGGAAGGCTAGATATTCTGGACAAGACAATACTTTAGGTCAAGCTAATGTTAGATTGATTAACTTAGATAATGCAAACATATTAGGAATAGATGAATCAGATCCTAATGCTCAAGATGATATTATTACTACAGAACTACATTTACCTGTAGGGAAGAAAATATTATTTAAAATGCGTTCTCAAGATGTATTGCATTCTGCATATATGCCTCACTTTAGAGCACAAATGAATTGTGTCCCTGGGATGATCACTCAATTTGGATTTACACCTACTGTAACTACGGAAGAGATGAGGCAAACTCCTCAAATGATAGAGAAAGTTCAAAGAATTAATAAAATTAGAGCAGAGAATAGTAAGAAATTAATTGCTAAAGGAGAAGAAGCTCTTGAACGATACGAGTTTGACTATTTATTACTTTGTAATAAGATTTGTGGAAAATCACATTACAATATGCAGATGAAAATTATTGTTGAGTCTGAAGAAGAATACAATGCTTGGTTAAAAGAGCAAAAATTATTCAAAAACTCGTTGGTAAAAAACTAATTAAGAACAACTAAGATTTAAAAATAAAGATAGATTATGTCAGCACACGCAGATACTCACGCACACGACGACGACCATGGACATCATCATAAAGAAACCTTTGTAACTAAATATATATTTAGTCAAGATCATAAAATGATTGCAAAGCAATACCTAATTACAGGTACAATTATGGGAGTTATAGGTGTTTTAATGTCTATGATGTTTCGTATGCAAATCGCTTGGCCAGAAGAACCAAATGTGCTTTTTGAAGCATTATTAGGGAAATGGGCACCAGATGGTGTTATGGACGCCGATATCTATTTAGCTTTAGTAACTATTCATGGTACTATAATGGTATTCTTTGTGTTAACAGCAGGATTGAGTGGTACGTTTAGTAACTTATTAATTCCGTTACAGATTGGGGCGCGAGATATGGCTTCAGGATTTCTTAACATGGTTTCTTATTGGTTATTCTTTTTATCTAGTATAATAATGGTAATTTCATTATTTGTACAAGCTGGACCAGCAGCAGCAGGTTGGACAATATATCCACCTTTAAGTGCATTGCCATTAGCACAAGGAGGATCAGGTATGGGAATGACTTTATGGTTAGTTTCTATGGCTATATTTATTGCATCTTCTTTATTAGGATCGCTAAATTATATCGTAACGGTTTTAAATTTAAGAACAAAAGGAATGTCTATGACGCGTTTACCGCTTACCATTTGGGCATTTTTTGTAACGGCTGTAATTGGTGTAGTATCGTTCCCGGTTTTATTATCTGCAGCATTGTTATTGATAATGGATAGAAGTTTTGGAACTTCATTTTTCTTATCAGATATATTTATTCAAGGTGAAGTATTGCATTATCAAGGAGGATCTCCTGTATTATTCGAACATCTATTTTGGTTCTTAGGACATCCTGAGGTATATATTGTATTACTTCCAGCATTAGGAATTACTTCCGAAATTATAGCCACAAATTCACGTAAACCAATTTTTGGTTACCGTGCCATGATCATGTCAATTCTAGCAATTGCATTTTTATCGACTATTGTTTGGGGCCACCATATGTTTATTTCAGGAATGAATCCATTCCTTGGATCTGTATTTACATTTACAACATTATTAATTGCGATACCGTCAGCAGTAAAAGCATTTAATTATATTACTACGCTCTGGAAAGGTAACCTCCAGTTTAACCCGGCTATGTTGTTTTCAATTGGTTTAGTATCAACATTTATTACAGGAGGTTTAACAGGAATTATTTTAGGAGATAGTGCTTTAGATATTAATGTACACGATACGTATTTCGTAGTAGCTCACTTCCATTTAGTAATGGGTATCTCTGCATTGTATGGTATGTTTGCAGGAATCTATCATTGGTTCCCTAAAATGTTTGGACGCATGCTTAATAAAAACCTAGGATATATTCATTTTTGGGTAACTGCAATATGTGCTTATGGTGTATTCTTCCCAATGCACTTTATTGGTATGGCAGGATTGCCAAGACGTTATTATACAAATAGTAACTTCCCGTTATTTGACGATTTATCAAATGTAAATGTGATTATTACCATATTCGCATTAATAGGAGGAATTTTTCAATTGGTATTCTTATGGAACTTCTTTTACAGTATCTTTTACGGAAAGAAAACAGTTCAAAACCCATGGAAATCTAATACATTAGAATGGACAGCTCCAATTAAACATATTCACGGAAACTGGGAAGGAGAGATTCCTCATGTTCACCGTTGGCCATATGACTATAGTAAGCCAGGTCATGATGAGGATTTTGTACCTCAAAATATTCCATTAAAAGATGGAGAAGAAGAGTTGAATCACTAATATTAGATATATAATATATTAAAAAGCCTTTCTATTTTTAGAAAGGCTTTTTGCATTTGTTTAATAGAGTTCTTTTATTAACCTATTATCCTGGGCATTCATTTGGATTATAATTACAGAAATTATTTGTAACTGTTCCGTAACATGTTATAAAAGGATCTTCAGTATTTGGATATGCACAACAATCTCCTGGACCTGTAAAATAAAGAGCAGAACCAAACACACAAGCATTTCTTGTGATACCTCCATTAATTGCTTTTTGTTCATTTTTGTTTAGGGATTTACCTAATTTTGATAGATTTTTCATAATAATAAGATTTAATAATTATTTAAATCTGTGATCATTTAAAGACACTCACAGTTTGTGTCTATTGCCTCGCGAGAGAATATTTTCTAATTATTAAACACACTTTTAAGTTGGGAGAAGAAGCGCTGAATAAGGCGCAGATCTTCAGTAATAATTTCAGCACTCCCATTCATTTCATGTTTAAAAGGAATTTCTTTTTTATAAGAGGTGATCAGTGTTTTAGGTAACGAAGTATTTACCAGATACAACCCTTCCTCATCAGGAAATAAAGCAATACTTTCAATATATCCCTGAAGCGTTCCAAACTCAGTATCAGGATAGTTTTGTAATTTAATATTTACCCTTTGTCCAACCTTTAACTTTCCTGAGTTTTGAGCAGGTGTTTTTAATTTAGCGATATAGGCAGAGTTCTCCTTAGGGATAATGGTAAAAAGCAGATCCCCTTGATTAACAGTTTGATTTACCGTCCATGTATTTAAAAAAGAGACCTTTCCATCAATATTAGACTGTAAGACATAACGCAGCTCCCAATCTTTAATAGCGCGTTTTAATTGATTAAAAGATTGAACTGCCGTTTTAAATAACAGTACCTCTTCTGTAGATTTATTAATTGTAGTGGTTTTAGATGCTTTATTAGCATTACTAATGGCCTCTCTGGTTTGAGAGATAGAATTGCTAATACTTGTTAAATTACTTTCAGCTCGAATATAATTAGCCTCTTCTCTCTCATAAGCTTGAGCAGCAATAAGACCTTTACTAAACATATCCTTATTACGATCAAGATCTTTTTTTTGAAGAGCTAGTTCAGCTTTACCAGATTCGTATTGTGCTTTTTGTACTTGTAGTCTAAAGATGAGTTCTTTTTTAGAGATGAGATTTGCATTTTCTTCGTTAGAGAAAGGTTGATATTTTTTGTTATTGATATATCTTAAGAAATCAAGTTCAAAGGCGGCATAGTTTTGTTGAATATCTCCTAGGTTTAAAACAGGGATGGAAGCAATGGGGAACTCAAAGGATTTATTATTAACTGCAATAGTATCTATAATAGACTTAAGAAGAAAGACATCATTGTAGTTAGCTGTGTTCTCTAGAATGGCAAGAGGAGTTCCAGAGCTTACTGTGTCATTATCAGAGATCAGAATAGATGCTATTTTACCATTTATTGTGGCATATTCTTTTTGAGGAGGGATTATAGTTGTGATTAGTGCTTGGGATGCAATGATATCTGGATATTTTACAAACCAGGAGATAAAGAGGAGCATTACAATTAGAGATAATACTAAGATGTTCCCCCAACGGATCATCCAAGAAGGAGTGGCTTCAAGAATCTCTTGGACTTCTTCACTACGAAGTTCTATGTGTTGATTATTTTCTGGCATAACTAATATTTTGATTTAATAAGAGCACAGGAATAATTTCCTGTACTCAAAAAAGCAATTGAACTTCACAATAGAATTAAAAAGGGTTGCACGGTTCTAACCCTAGTACATCAAGACAATGGGATTCGCTTAAAGCATTAAAACACATTCCTGCAAAACTGCAAGCAAAACCATTTGATCCTCCATTAATAGCTTTTTGCTCAATTTTGTTTAGGGCTTTCCCTAGATTTTTTAAATTTTTCATGATTTAAATATTTTATAGTTAAATAAACTGTGAGTATTTATAAAACACCCACAGTTTGTATCTATTTAGTAATAAAAAGATTAGAAATATTTCTAATCTTTTTGCTTGCAACCGAGGAGTTTAGAAGAAAATACCTTGGCATGCTCCATGTGTAGGAAGAACACATAAGCCTCTACAACATACATGATCTGGTCCAGCAATATTCAATGGGTCATTGCAGAAAAAAGCATTAGGTGTAGGACAAAGTGGTTGATCATCTTCTCCTGGGAAACCAAAATCTCCTCCATTAATAGCTTTTTGTTGTTGCTTGTTTAGGGTTTTTCCTAAGTTTTTTAAATTTTTCATAATTAAAATATTTAATAATTGTTTAAAAAACTGTGAACCATTTAAAGACACTCACAGCTTGTGTCTACTCTTCGCGAGAGAATATTTTAGAGTTTTGATTGATAACTTTACAGATTTAAAACAGAGCAAGTTTTTAAACTTGCTCTGTTTATTAATGATTAAACACAAGCTATTACACAGGTGCTAGTAAATTCATCACATACTAGAGGAATGACACTACCTTCACAATCTCTATCATTTCTACAAGCATCTGGATTAGATCCTCCATTAATAGCTTTTTGCTCAATTTTGTTTAGGGCTTTTCCTAAGTTTTTTAAATTTTTCATAATTAAAATATTTAATAATTGTTTAAAACCCTTGATCATTTAAAGACATTCAAGGCTTCTGTCTAATCTTCGCGAAAGATTTATTTATAATTATACGCAAAGAGGAACACCACCATCATCACATAACTCCCCCGCGTTTACATTATAAGTAAAAGGGAAATTTTCAATACATACATAATTACTTCCTTGATGAGACCCACCATTAATCATTTCTTGTTGATTTTTGTTTAGGGTTTTCCCTAAGTTTTTCAAATTTTTCATGATTTAAAATTTTAATAATTTAATAAACCTGTGAACATTTAAAGACACTCACAGTTTGTGTCTACTCCTTGCAAGAGAATATTTTAATCACCCAGCTCTAATTGATTTTTGACCAGGTTGTAATAGTTTCCTTTTAGTTTAATGAGCTGTTGATGATTTCCAATTTCTACGATCTTTCCTCCATCAAGCACTACGATCTGATGTGCGTTTTTTACCGTACTTAATCGGTGTGCAATCACTACAGCCGTTTTATCTTTAAAAAAAGTATTTAGTTTTTTCATGATCACCGTTTCATTATTCGCATCCAATGCCGAGGTGGCTTCATCAAAGAATAGAAATCTCGGATTTTTATAGACTGCTCTAGCAATAAGCAAACGCTGTTTTTGTCCAGTACTAAGACCTGTTCCTTCAGTTCCTATTTTAGTATTCACCCCCAGGGGGAGATTATCAATATAATCAGAGATGTTGGCCACATCAATAGCATGCGCTAGTTTATCTTTATCGACATAATCCTGTCCCACTGCAATATTATGAGCAATAGTATTATTAAAGATATACCCCTCTTGCATGACCACCCCACAGTGCTCACGCCATACCTTTTGAGAGATATTATTGAGATTAAAATTATTGATCGATATATCCCCTTTCTCGACTTCATAGAATCTGAGTAAGAGTTTCATCAGTGTGGTTTTCCCACTACCGCTCACTCCTACAATAGCAGTTGTTTTATTAGCAGGGATGGTTAAGGACAATCCTTTGATCACAGGCTCTAAGCTTCCGATATATCTAAAAGAGATATTATTGAGTTGAATGCCTGAATTCTCAGGGAGTGATTTCACTTTTTCGTCAGTAGCTAATTCCTCATCCTCTTTATTGTGAATTTCTCCTAAACGATCTAAAGAGATTTTAGCATCTTGGACATCTCTCATAAAACTAATAAGCTGACTGATAGGCGCATTGAGCTGTCCTACGATAGAGGTAATGGCCAGCATGGCCCCCAGCGTAATATCTCCATCAACCACTAACTTAGCAGAGAGAATGGTAATGAACATGTTCTTGAGCTCATTAATAAAATTAGATCCTACGGATTGTGTTTGTTCTAAGACAAGATTCTTGGTAGAGATCTTAAAGAGGCGTGCCTGTACAAACTCCCAGTTCCATCGCATGCGTTTTTCAGCATTGTGGAGTTTAATTTCTTGCATACCATTGATAAGCTCAATGACCTTACTCTGCTCGTTACTGACTTCATGAAACCGTTTGTAGTCGAGTTCTTTTCTACGTTTAAAGAAGAAGAGTACCCATCCAACATATAGTAAACTCCCAAAGAAGAAGACACTAAAGATTTGTAAGCTGTAATAGCCCAGCACAAAACTAAAGACGATCAGATTAAAGAAAGAGAACAACATGGTAAGTGAGGAGGTGGTTAGAATCCTTTCAATACGCTTATGATCGTTAATGCGTTGTAATAGATCCCCTGTCATTCGTACATCAAAGAAAGAGATGGGGAGTTTCATGAGCTTTATAAAGAAATCAGAGATCAGAGAGATATTAATACGTGTACTGAGATGCAAAAGAATCCAAGACCGAATAATTTCCAGGGAAGCTCTACCAATAAAGAGGAAGAGTTGAGCTGCAAGTACGAGATAGATAAAGTTGAGATCTTGATTTTTAATACCGACATCGACCACACTTTGAGTTAAGAATGGGAAGATGAGTTGTAATAGACTCCCAGCAAGCAGACCAATGGCTAGTTGTACGACAAACCGTTTGTATTTATAGACATACTTTAAGATAAATCCAAAGCCAAAGGATTGTTTGTCATCATCAAACTCTTCGTTGTAGAACAAGGGTGTGGGTTCTAAGAGTAAGGCAATGCCTTCTTCAGTAGCGTCATTGGCATTGTTACCGATCCAGAACTTGATAAACTCAGTTTTGGAGTATGTTAATAGCCCATGAGCAGGATCAGAGACATAGACAGTATCTTTTTTTATTTTATAGACCACGATATAGTGGTTCTTGTTCCAATGTACAATACAGGGGAAGGAGGCTTGTTTTAACTTCTCAAAAGAGAGTTTCACTCCAAGAGAGCGAAAGCCAAGAGATTCTACTGCATCACTAAGACCAAGCAAACTACTTCCTTCACGAGTGGTTTCGGAGAGTTCACGTAATTGTTGTGCACTAATGGTCTTACCATAATGTTTGGCAATGATCTTAATACAGGTAGGGCCACAGTCTTTAGCCTCGGCTTGTTTGTAAAATGGAAATTTTAATCTCAAAGGTGATTACTTTATATTACTTAATAAAAACCTCCTCTAAGAGAGGTTTTAAACTAACTAGATATCAAATTGAAAAACTTCTCTAGAAAAGAGAAGTTTTTATTAGATACAAGACCTAACTAAAGGACTGTCTGGACAACTTATGTTTAAATTGAATGTAACACATTGAGGGTTTTCTGCAGGACAACCACTATTGTTAGAACATTCATGCTCACATACACCACCACTACTAATTCCAGCAGGCCCTAATCCTCCATTAATATGTAATTGCTCTTGTTTATTTAGGGTTTTACCTAATTTTTTCAAATTTTTCATAATAAAATGATTAATAAATTATATTTGCTGTGAACATTTAAAGACACTCACAAATTGTGTCTATTCTTCGCGAGAGAATATCTTGTTCAGTAAAGCCCTTAATTGGGCTTTACTTATTTATACAGTTTTATGTAAAGTGTTAGTTTGTTTCAGGTTAGCATTTTCATAGAGATCTTCAATAAAATAGATCAGTTCAGAACGTTCGTATTCTTTAGGGAAAGAACGTCCGTTTATTAAGATCTCAGGAGTGAAGTTGATGTTTTTGTCCTTACACCATTCACTAGCTAGTTTAAGCGTATTTAAATAAGGTGCTCTGTTATTAGTTTCTCCCCACTTATTAAACCACTGTTCAGACGTTAAGCCTCCATAGATGTCATGCATGGCCTCTAAACATTTTGCTTTGCTTTCAGTATGATACAACTCCAACAACCTGCTGGTAATATTAATTAAAGGCGTATTATCCTGGTGAGTACTAAAACGAATGTGTATCTGAACCTCTTCAGAATGTTTTTTTAATACCTGTTCTATTAAGGTATGTACAGGTTTACAATGCCCACAAAACGGACTTGTGATAAGTGTAATGTTTAAAGGTGCCTCAGGATTTCCGAAAACAACTTCAGACGCACCTGTAATAGTAGTATCTACAACTGTAGATTTATTTAATAAAGCCTCAAACAAGCTGTAATCTCTTTTAAACTTAAAATACTTGATCTTAGACTCTTTAAGTTCTTTGATGAGTTTAATATTAGGAGAGAGTATATTCCAGATGGTAAACACAGATAAGAAACTAAAGGAGCTCACCAGTAGAGCATTTAGAGTAATATTAGAAAGTATAATAGAGTTATAATTAAGAGAAAGAATAAGAGCAGCCTGAATCCAAAGTACGGCGGTAACACTTAAACATAAGAAACACCATTGTTTGACTACTGCATATTGATAGTAAATAGAATACAATGTCACAGGAATGGCAATTAAACTAAAAATAAATACGATAGTTAAACTACTTGCAATAAGTGTTAATAGTAATGTAGATAGCAATAGACCAATAAAGTAAATCATACTAAAATCACTTAGCTTATACCTTCCAAATTGAGCTCCTTTAGAAGATAATACAGAATTACAACTGTTACCTGTATTAGTAGATTGAGAACAGAAGGCATCCCCTAAGAGAGATTGTTCACCCAGTTCTTGTTTTATAATAGCTCTACTTATATAGACACCTATGGCAGATAATAAAAAGTAGACAGCAGTACTTAAGCTGGAGCTCACTTTAATAAAAAGACCAGCTAAGAGCATTAGAGATAAAGAGATAAGAATAGTATTTACTTTAGAGGTGTTATTTTTTTTAAGTTCAATACCTTCTGTTTTTTCGACAGCGACGATGATGCCGGTAAATTTCTCTAGAAACTCACTAGAGGACACATTTTGTTTTTTCTTATCACCAGAGATGAGATTATAAACTTCATTATTGTTGTTCACAATAACAAAACTCATTCCGCTTTCATCTTTGATCTGAGCTAAGAAACAATTAGGGAGTTGCGATAGTGTTTCTTGATTGATGGGGACATCCAGAGCGATGTTATCGATATTAAAATGATCTAGGACTCCTGTTATGGAATGTAGACTTGGATAGGAAGGATGGCTTTCTATTTGAAAGGATAACTCTTCTTTATCACAAGAGATGGCATTGTTAAATAATAATAGTTCTACCTGAGTTGCTAAGGAATTGTTCACAGTAATTTATTTTTTTGAGAAAATCACTGAAAAAAAACATAAAAAACAAAAGTAGGGAGGCTTGTTAGTACTTATAGATTAAGGTTTGGGAATAATCATTTAAATATAAGAAATGAAGCGCATTTATATAAAAATTATAACTCTTGAAACCCTATAATTATCTATAACAGATGGTTAAGTTACAGTAATATCAATAATTAATTTCAATATAAAGCTACTTATAAAATTTTAATTTTAATTACGGTAAAACCTTACTTTGGTTACGGTAAAACCTCACTTTGTAATATTTTACTATAATAGTGTTTGAAATAATTAACAAAACTTTATGTGTTAAATATTTTAAACTGTTAAAAAACAAATAAAACTTATGTTAAGCATTTTTTAATAACTTGAATAATATAAATAATGACTTTTAAGTATCAATAGGCTTTTTCTTTATATTTGTTTTGTATGAATGAAAACCTTAACCCATCTAACGATAACCTTTCTTCTGAAGAATATGATATAGAAAGAGCATTACGACCACTTTCTTTTGAAGATTTCACAGGGCAAGATCAGATTTTAGAGAATCTAAAAATATTTGTAAAAGCTGCTAATCTTAGAACAGAGGCTTTAGATCATACATTATTTCACGGCCCTCCAGGATTGGGTAAGACTACACTAGCGCATATACTAGCAAATGAACTAGGTGTAGGTATAAAAGTAACTTCTGGACCAGTTTTGGATAAACCAGGAGATTTAGCTGGATTGCTTACGAACTTAGAAGATCGCGATGTACTTTTTATAGATGAAATTCACCGTTTAAGCCCTATTGTAGAAGAATATTTATACTCTGCAATGGAAGATTATAAAATTGATATTATGATTGAATCTGGACCTAATGCCAGAACAGTTCAAATTAATTTAAATCCATTTACTTTAATTGGTGCAACCACACGATCAGGGTTATTAACTGCTCCAATGCGTGCACGTTTTGGAATTAGTAGTCGTTTACAATATTATTCTACAGAATTACTATCCACTATTGTAGAACGAAGCGCACATATTTTAAATGTTCCTATTTCTATGGAAGCCGCTATTGAAATAGCAGGAAGAAGCAGAGGAACTCCAAGGATAGCTAATGCGCTCTTGCGTCGTGTTCGTGATTTTGCACAAATAAAAGGCAATGGAGAAATTGATATTGAGATATCAAAATTTGGATTGAAAGCCTTAAATGTCGATGCGCACGGATTAGATGAAATGGATAATAAAATTTTAACTACCATTATAGATAAATTTAAAGGAGGCCCAGTAGGAATAACAACATTAGCCACTGCAGTAAGCGAAAGCTCAGAAACTATTGAGGAAGTCTACGAACCATTTTTAATCCAACAAGGTTTTATAATGCGTACACCACGTGGTAGAGAAGTAACAGATTTAGCTTATAAACATCTTGGACGTATAAAAGGAAATATTCAAGGCGGGTTGTTTTAAATATTCTGTTATAGATAACTTATTCTAGAACTTCATAATAGTGAAATCAAAAACCTCATATACACAATTAATAAAAACCGAAGCGAAACGCCTCGGTTTTTTATCTTGTGGAATGAGTAAAGCAGAATTTTTAGAAGAAGAAGCTCCTCGATTAGAAAAATGGTTGAAAAATAATATGCATGGAGAAATGCGTTATATGGAAAATCATTTTGATAAACGTTTAGATCCAACCAAATTAGTAGAAGGCTCAAAAAGTGTGATTTCTTTGATATTAAATTATTATCCTTCAGAAGTTCAAAAAGATGAAACTGCTTTTAAAGTTTCTAAATATGCTTATGGAACTGATTATCATTTTGTTATTAAAGATAAATTAAAAGAATTAATACATTTTATACAAACTGAAGTAGGAGAGGTTAATGGTCGTGCTTTTGTAGATTCAGCACCAGTTTTAGATAAAGCTTGGGCAGCAAAATCAGGATTAGGATGGATAGGTAAACACAGTAATTTATTAACGCAGCAAGTAGGATCATTTTATTTTATTGCAGAGTTAATTGTTGATTTAGAATTAGATTATGATACACCAGTAACAGATCATTGTGGAACCTGTACTGCATGTATAGATGCTTGCCCAACACAAGCAATCACTGAACCTTATGTAGTAAATGGTAGTAAATGTATTTCGTATTTTACGATTGAACTTAAGGAAAATATCCCTTTAGAATTTAAAGGGCAGTTTAATGATTGGATGTTTGGTTGTGATATTTGTCAAGATGTATGTCCTTGGAATCGATTTTCAAAAACACATAATGAACCCTTATTCAATCCACACCCAGAATTGCTTTCGATGTCTAAAAAAGATTGGGAAGAGGTTACGCAAGATACATTTAATAAAGTATTTAAAAACTCAGCAGTAAAGCGAACTAAATTTTCAGGATTAACTCGTAATATTGAATTTTTGAAAGATTGATGATTATTTCTTTTTTTTAGGAGGAATTTTTAATCTGTATATCGCTTCAAATTCAAATAAAAAACTCGATTGGATATCAGGATTGAGTTGATTTCTATTATCATTAATATCAAACCCAGGTAATCTTAACCCTATGCGTTGCCCTTGTTGATAAGCTTCATAATTATTACTAGCATGACCAAATTTAGCTCGTAATAAAATATTTTTGTTTAATACTTTAGTTTGAATATAAGCAGTTGCTTTTAAAGAACCTTGATCTGCATACAGATTTGCATCATTCTCATTTACATTATAACTTCTACCTACACCAATATAATCAAATCCAATAGAGAATTTATTAAATGCATAATTTACATCTGCAGAAATAGGAAGTAATACATCCATCGAAAATCGTTTATTAGGACCTAAATAATACCAACCAAAAAAAGGTGTTGTTACAAAACCAAAAGCTTCAGTAGAGCCATAAGCGCCAAATTTATAAACTAAATTTTCTGACTTTTTATAACTAAAAATAGCAATACCTCCATATTGAAGATCATTACTAGATATGTTTTTATAATCTGAAGCTAGTTTTGGGAGGGCAACAAGGCTGCTTGTCCATTTTTCTGAATGATTAATGATTAATCCTAATTTTAATAAAGTACTATAAACTGTAATAGGGTTACTTCCGGGAAATAATTGAAATCTATTCCTGTTAAAAATAGGTCCAGTTACAAATGTATATTTGTCATTAATAACAAATGGGATTGTTAAATCGACATCTAGAGCTTCTACATTAGTACTGCCTGGAGTGTTTTCAAAGTCATTTTTAAATGAATGTCCATATCCTATTGATAAAAGATCTACAAAATCTTGAGCATCTGTAAAAACAGGAAATATAAATAGAACTAAAAATAATTTTTTCAAAGAATGAAATTTAAAACGCAAAAGTAGAGAAATCATATAGGTAAAATGGTAATAAAACCTTTAAAAAAGTAGAAAGGGATGTTAAAAAGTAATATTTAAACGAAAAAACATTAAAAGTATTTCTTTACGATTTTTAAAATAAGAATAACGTTTTAAATTTTGCAATTCCTTTTAAGGGTTTACCTTTGTAAGTCGATATTTAATGAAATTATATGATTAAGCAAAGTAAACGTCGTGAAGCATTAGTGTATCATGCCAAACCAATTCCAGGGAAAATTAAAGTAGTACCTACTAAAAAATATGCAACACAAAGAGATTTATCTTTGGCGTACTCACCCGGAGTAGCTGAGCCGTGTTTAGAAATAGAAAAAGATAAAACAAATGCTTATAAATATACTGCTAAAGGTAATTTAGTAGCTGTAATTTCTAATGGTACAGCTGTTTTAGGTCTAGGCAATATAGGCCCAGAAGCGTCTAAACCTGTAATGGAAGGGAAAGGATTGCTTTTTAAGATTTTTGCAGATATTGATGTATTTGATATAGAAGTAGATACTGAAAATGTAGAAGAATTTATTCAAACGGTTAAAAATATAGCACCAACATTTGGTGGTATTAACCTTGAAGATATTAAAGCTCCTGAAGCGTTTGAAATAGAAAAGCGTTTAAAAGAAGAATTAGATATCCCTGTAATGCATGATGACCAACATGGAACGGCTATTATTTCTGCTGCTGCTTTGTTAAACGCTTTAGAAATTACAGGAAAGAAAATTGATGAAGTTAACATTGTAATAAGTGGAGCTGGAGCTGCAGCAATCTCTTGTACTCGTTTATACCAATCTTTTGGAGCTAAACGAGAGCATATTGTAATGTTAGATAGTAAAGGTGTAATAAGAGATGATAGAGAAAATCTTAGTTCTCAGAAATCAGAATTTGCAACCTCTAGAAAAATTAACACTCTGGATGAAGCAATGAAAAGTGCAGATGTATTTATTGGTTTATCAAAAGCAGATATTGTAACAACAGATATGCTACTTGCTATGGCTAAAGATCCAATTGTATTTGCTATGGCTAACCCAAATCCAGAAATAGAATATCAATTAGCTATAGATACTCGTGATGATATTATTATGGCTACTGGTAGAAGTGATCATCCTAATCAAGTAAATAATGTATTGGGATTTCCTTTTATCTTTAGAGGTGCTTTAGATGTTAGAGCAACCGCTATTAATGAAGAAATGAAAAAAGCAGCTGTTAAAGCATTGGCTGAGCTAGCTAAAGAAGCAGTTCCAGAACAAGTAAATGTAGCTTATGGTGAAACAAGATTAACTTTTGGAAAAGATTATATTATTCCAAAACCATTCGATCCTCGTTTAATTGGTGTTGTACCTCCAGCTGTTGCAAAGGCAGCAATGGAAAGTGGTGTAGCAGAAGAACCTATTGAAGATTGGGAAAAATATGAGAGCACACTTTTAGAACGTTTAGGAGGTGATAATAAATTAGTTAGATTAATACACAGTAGAGCCAAACTTGATCCTAAACGTGTTGTATTTGCTGAAGCAGATCAATTAACTGTTTTAAAAGCAGCTCAAATAGCATATGATGAAGGTATTGCACAACCTATATTATTGGGGCGTAAAGAAAAAATAGAGTTACTTAAAAAAGAAATTGAGTTTGATGCAGAAGTATTAATTATTGATCCTAAAAGTGACGGAGAAGAGGAAAGAAAAGATCGTTATGCAGAAATATATTGGAAGCAACGCAAACGTAGAGGAATTACGTTAATTGCTGCTAAAAAATTAATGCGTGAACGTAATTATTATGCCGCTATGATGGTTAATGAAGGGGATGCTGATGCTTTAATTTCTGGATACTCCAGAAATTATCCTACAGTTGTTAAACCAATGATGGAATTAATAGGTTTAGAAAAAGGTGCGACACGAATCGCTACTACTAACTTATTGATGACAGATCGTGGACCTTTATTTTTAAGTGATACATCAATTAATATAGATCCTACTTCTAAAGATTTAGCTAAAATTGCTCAAATGACAGCAACTACAGTTAAAATGTTTGGATTGGAGCCAGTAATGGCTATGATTTCGTTTTCAAATTTTGGTTCTTCAACAAACGAAAGTGCCACAAAAGTAAGAGATGCTGTAAATTATTTACATCGTTTTTATCCACACCTTATAGTGGATGGGGAATTGCAAACAGATTTTGCATTAAATAATAAAATGAGACAAGATACTTTTCCATTCTCTAAGCTAGCAGATAAAAAAGTAAATACACTAATTTTTCCAAATTTAAATGCAGCTAATATTACTTATAAACTTTTAAAAGAATTAAACAATGCAGAGAATATCGGTCCTATTATGATGGGGATGAAAAAACCAGTTCATATTTTACAGTTAGATGCTAGTGTAGACGAAATTGTAAATATGACAGCAATAGCTGTAATTGATGCCCAGAAGAAGCAAAAAAGAGTTAATTTAAATTAGTTTTTTAATTAAATACTTTGTGAATAATTTTATTACATTTGATTTGCTAACCGTTATCTATTAATGATTACTCATATACAAGGAAAACTTACCCAAAAAAACCCAACAAACGTTGTTATAGATTGTAATGGAATAGGTTATTTAGTTAATATTTCATTACATACATTTTCGCAAATCCCAGATCAAGAAAATCTAAAACTCCTTACTCATCTTCATATAAAAGAAGATTCACATACTTTATATGGCTTTTATTCCTTTGCAGAACGAGAAATCTTTAGACTTTTAATCTCAGTAAGTGGTATTGGTACAAGTACTGCTCGTACAATGTTATCATCTTTAACACCTAAACAAGTAAGAGAAGGAATTGCAAGCGAGGATGTTAGTTTAATACAGTCGGTTAAAGGGATAGGGTTAAAGACCGCACAACGTGTAATTATTGAATTAAAAGATAAGGTATTAAAGATTTATGATATTGATGAAGGATTGAGTTTTCAGAGCAATACAAACAAAGATGAAGCGTTATCAGCATTAGAAGTTCTTGGTTTTGCTAAAAAACAATCTGAGCGTGTTGTAGATAAAATTATATCAAATCAAACAGATATTAGTGTAGAAACCATTATAAAAGAAGCATTAAAAAATTTGTAATTAAATTGAATACGACCAATATTACACTAAATAAATTTCTGAAAACCCAAATATTAGTAATTCTACTGCTATTTTTTTATGACTCAGTATTGGGTCAACAAACACCTCCAAAACAACCAGATTCAACTAAAACAACATTTTCTTTCAGGAATTTAAAACTACCAAACCCAAATAGTGTCGTTACAAAATATACATACGATCCTATTACAAATCGCTATATTTATACGGAGAGGGTAGGAAGTTTTAATATAAAATATCCATTAATTTTAACCCCTAAAGAGTATCAGAAATTAGTAGATGCAGAGAATTTAAAAAATTATTATAAAGAAAAAATAGATGCTTTTGAAGGTAAAAAAGAAGGAGCTGATGAGCTTCGAAAAAATCTTATTCCGGATTTTTATGTAAATTCAGATTTCTTTTCATCAATTTTTGGAAGTGATACTATTTCGATTGCTCCGCAAGGATCTGTAGAATTAGACTTAGGAGTATTGTTTACAAAACAAGACAATCCTTCATTTTCTCCAAGAAACCGTAGCAATTTTACATTTGATTTCGATCAACGGATTAATTTAAGTTTACTAGGGCAAGTTGGAACGCGATTACAGGTAACAGCAAATTTTGATACAGAAGCGACTTTTAATTTTCAAAATTTAGTAAAATTAGAATACACGCCTACCGAAGATGATATCGTAAAAAAGATTGAAGTAGGTAATGTAAGTTTGCCTTTAAATAGCTCATTAATTACTGGAGCACAAAGCTTATTTGGCGTAAAAACAGAGCTTCAGTTTGGGAAAACAACTATAACAGGAATTTTTTCGGAACAACGATCAGAAACTAGAAGTGTGGTGGCACAAGGAGGTGGAAGGCTTCAAGAATTTGAGTTTTTTGGATTAGATTACGATGAAAACCGTCATTTTTTCTTAGCTCAATACTTTAGAGATAATTACGATGAAGCACTCTTAACATACCCATATATAAATTCACCTATACAGATTACACGTATTGAAGTATGGGTAACTAATAGAGGTAATCGAACTGATAATATAAGAAATATTGTAGCAATTGAAGATTTGGGAGAGGCGGATCCATCTGCTTCAAAAGTCTCAATTCCTTTTGATAACTTAGATCAACCACAGCCTGGATTTCCATTTGGCACATTTTTTAATGTTGGACCCAATACACCTCCAGATAATGGTAATAACGATTTAGACCCTACAGCTATAGGTACTACTTCGGTTCTTAATGAAAATATAAGAAACATTTCAAATGTTCAAAGTGGTTTTGGTAGTGTAAGTCAATTTGTAAATGAAGGATTCGAATATAGTAGATTAGAAAACGCAAGGCAATTAACACAGGCCAATAGAGAATTCACATTAAATACACAATTAGGTTATATTTCTTTGAATCAACGTCTTCAAAATGATGAAGTTCTTGCAGTTGCGTATCAATATACAATAGGTGGTCAAGTATTTCAAGTTGGTGAATTTGCTAATGATGGTGTAGATGCTACTGGAGTAAGTACAGATACAAATACGGGGAATCAAGTTATTGACAATAATGCTTTAGTATTAAAAACACTTAAAAGTTCCATAACAAGTGTAGAAGAACCGTTTTGGAACTTAATGATGAAAAATATTTATGACACGGGTGCTTTTAGATTGAGTCAAGAAGACTTTAGCTTAAATATTTTTTATACAGAAACATCTCCATTAAATTTTATTACTCCAGTTGAAGGAACTACTTTTCCTATATTTGATAATAATACTCCAGACACAAGTGATGATGGATTAATTCAAGAGACCCCATTAATTCGCTTATTTAATTTAGATAAGTTAAACTTTAATGGCGATCCACAAGGTCGTGGTGATGGCTTTTTTGATTTTGTACCTGGGATAACAGTAATTACAGAAAATGGAAAATTAATATTTACAAATATAGAACCCTTTGGGAGGTATTTATTTGATGTTTTAGATGATGATAATAACCCAAATAATAATGAAGTAGATTATGCAACTAGTGATCGATCAGGATTTAATCCTAATCAAGCACTATATGTTTACGATCGACTTTACCAAGAAACAAAAACAGCCGCTTTAGAAGATGGAGAAAGAAATAAATTTCAAATAAAAGGACGTTATAAATCAGAAGGAGGAGGAGGAATTCCTATAGGATCTTTTAATGTGCCAAGAGGATCTGTTACAGTAACTGCTGGAGGGCGAGTATTAGTTGAAGGTATAGATTATACAGTTGATTATATAGGAGGCACGGTACAAATAATAGATCCTGCATTGCAAGCATCAAACGTGCCAATTCAGATATCTACAGAAGATAATGCTGTTTTTGGACAGCAAACCAAACGATTTGCTGGGTTTAATATTGAACATCAGTTTAATGAGAATTTTGTTCTTGGAGGAACTTTTATTAACCTTAGTGAACGCCCAATTACACAAAAAGCAAATTTTAATAGCGAACCTATTAATAACACAATTTTTGGTATCAATGGTAATTTTTCTACAGAGTTACCTTTTCTAACGCGATTAGTAAATAAACTACCAAATATAGATACAGATGTACCATCACAACTTTCTGCTAGAGGGGAATTTGCTTATTTATTACCTGGATCCCCAAAAGGAATTGATTTTGAAGGAGAATCTACATCGTTTGTAGATGATTTTGAAGGAACACAAAATGGAATTGATTTACTATCGCCATTAGCTTGGACTCTATCGAGTAGACCTAGAGAATTAGGAAGAATATATGCTGAAGGAGGGGAAGATGAAAATGGTGTACAAAACGGATTTGATAGAGGTCATTTAAATTGGTACTCAGTAGACCCTATTTTTTATAGCAATCAACGCCCTAGTGGAATCTCAGATGATGATGTTTCAGATTTATTTACCAGACGCGTATTTATAGATGAACTTTTCCCTCAAGTAGATATTGCTCAGGGACAAACAACAGTAATAAATACATTAGATTTAGCTTTTTACCCAGGAGAGCGAGGTGCATATAATATGGATCCAGCTGCAACAAATGATATTTTAAATAACCCTACAGATAGTTGGGCAGGTATAACAAGGCAATTGACTTCTACAAATTTTGAACAATCTAATGTAGAGTTTATTGAATTCTGGGTACAAGATCCTTTTTTAAATAACCCAAATGGTGCTGGTGGTAAATTAACTTTTAATTTGGGTAATATCTCTGAAGATATTTTAAAAGATGGTAGAAAACAATATGAAAACGGATTGCCAGAGAATGGAGATATTTCTGGGTTAGTTCCTACAGATTGGGGGTCGGTTGTGCCACAAGAACAATCTTTAGTATATGCTTTTGCAACAGAAGGACAAGAAAGAGCTAATCAAGATGTTGGATTTGATGGTTATGATGATGTAGAAGAAGCAACAGTGTTTCCAGCGTTTAGCGGGCTAGAAGACCCAACGAATGACAATTATGTGTTCTTTTTAAATAGAGATGGTAATATTTTTGAGCGCTATAGAGATTTTAATGGACTTGAAGGTAATACACCTGATCAATTTTCTAATGAAGATCGTGGATCTACAACACAGCCAGATGTTGAAGATGTGAATAGAGATAATACATTAAATACGATAGATAGTTATTTTGAATATGAAGTAGATATCACACCTACTGCACTTGCAGATGAAAATAATGAACTAATAAATGATAGAAGATTAAATGTACCAGTAACACTTCCTAACGGAAATCAAGCTACCGTAAATTGGTATCAATTTAGAATTCCGTTAACAAGTGCTACAAGGGCAATTGGAGGTATTACAGATTTTAGATCTATTCGTTTCATCCGGATGTATTTAAATGAATTTTCAGAAAATACAGTACTTCGTTTTGGAACTTTAGATCTAGTAAGAAGTGATTGGAGACGATATAATTTGGCATTAGATGATGAACCAAATAATGATGACGATAATACTATTTTTACCGTAAGTAATATAGGAATACAAGAGAATGATGGACGTTATGTATCTCCTCCTGGGGTTGAACGAGAAGAGCTTAATAACAATAATAATATTATAAGACAAAATGAAGAATCACTTGTTGTTGAAGTTTGCGATTTAGAAACTAGAGATTCGAGAGCGGTTTTTAAAAATATAAATGTAGATATGCGTAGATATAAAAGACTACGTATGTTTTTACATGCTGAAAATGGAAGTAAAGGAACAATAAATGATGGAGAAGCTATCGGTTTTATACGTATGGGTAATGATTTTACTGAGAATTTTTATCAAATAGAAGTGCCTTTGCAAGTGACGAATGGCAATTCTAATATCCCCGAAGTTGTTTGGCCAGATGTAAATGAGATTGACTTACCAATTGAAATACTGGCACAAATAAAAGCTTTAGGAATTTCTAATGGAACTTTAGGAAATGAAGACCCTACTTTTTATGATGTTGTCGATGATGTCTTAATAGATAATCCAGTTTCAGAGTTTTCACCATATACAGAAGGGCAACAAAGAGTTGCTATTAAAGGGAATCCTAGTTTTGGAGATATTCGAACATTAATGCTCGGAATTAAAAATGCAGATCCAGAAAATCTCGATATTTGTACAGAAGTATGGTATAACGAATTGCGTTTATCTGAAATTGATAATGAAGGCGGTTGGGCTGCAGTTGCTACAGTAGATGCTAATATTGCAGATTTCTTAACAATTAATGCAACTGGAAGAAGAAGTACTACCGGATTTGGCTCGATAGAACAAGGACCTAATGAAAGAAGTAGAGAAGATGTACAACAATACGATTTTGTGACTAATGTGAGATTAGGACAGTTATTACCAAAAAAATGGGGATTAAATATACCTTTTAACTATGCACAAAGTGAAGCATTAATTACTCCAGAATACGATCAGAGATTTAAAGATATAAGATTAGACGATCGTTTGCGAGCTGCACAAACCTCTGAAGAAAGAGAAACTATTAGAGAACAATCTGAAGATTATACGAAACGAAAGAGTATTAATTTAATTGGTGTTACCAAAAATAGAACAGGAGATAAAACTCCAAGGTTTTACGATGTAGAAAACCTGACGCTTAACTATTCATTTAATGAAACTGAACATAGAGATTTTGAAATTGAAAATGCATTAGATCAAAATGTTAGAGTAGGAGGTAATTATAACTTTAACTTTAACCCAATTAAAATAGCACCTTTTAAGGAAAAAGATTCTTTATTTACAGGAGAGTATTGGCAACTTTTGAAAGATTTTAATTTTAATTTATTGCCTACAAGCCTTTCTGTAAACTCAGATTTTTCACGACAATTTAATAGACAAAGATTTAGAGAGATCGATTTAGGTGCGGGGAATATTGGTGTCGATGAATTGTTTAGACGAAACTATCTTTTCGATTTTCAGTATACTGTAAATTGGGATATTTCAGATAATTTACGAGCAAACTTTTCTGCTACAAATAATAATATTGTTCGTAATTATTTTATAGATGATAATTTAAGTGGAGAACAAGATCCTACCTTAGATGTATGGGATAGTTTTTTTGATATAGGAGACCCAAATAGAAGAGCACAACAATTAGGAATTAATTATCAAATACCTTTAGACAAAATCCCTGTTTTTGATTTTGTAAATGCTACATATGCTTACACAGGAGATTTTCTTTGGCAAAAAGGATCAGATTTATTTGGCAATATAGAAATAGATGGAGAAAATTTTGATTTAGGGAATACTATTTCTAATAATAACACACATAATATAACGGCTGCCTTAGATCTAAAAAAATTATACAAACGTCTTGGTTTAGTAAAAAGAACTTCAAGGCAATCTAATGTGGCAAGGGGGCCAGTGCCTCCAGGACCAAATGCTGGTAATCAAAAAACAAAGCCAAAAACAAGCAAGCTTTTTAATACTGCAGTAGATATTTTAACAAGCGTAAAGCGATTACAAATAAGTTATCAAGAAAGAAATGGAACTTTCCTTCCAGGGTTTTTAGAAACACCTGGGTTTTTAGGAACGTCAAAACCATCTTTAGGATTTACATTTGGCGGACAAAGAGATATTCGAAATTTAGCTGCGCGAAATGGATTTTTAACAACATTTCAAGATTTCAATCAACAGTTTACACAAACGGAAATTAAAGATTTAAATTTTTCAGGAGTTGTAGAGCTTTCAAGAGATCTTAAAATAGATATTAATGGAGGAAGAAGTTATGCAAGTAATTTTACCGAAAACTTTAATACCATAGATATAGATAATGATGGTCGAAGTGATCAATTTAATTCATTAATTCAGAACACATTTGGAAACTTTAATATATCAACTGTATTAATAAAAACAGCTTTTAATAAAAGTGATGAAAATGGTTCTAAAACGTTTGATGATTTTAGAGCGAATAGATTGCCGATAGCAAGACGTTTAGCTCAAAACGCAGGAATTAATCTTTCTGATCCTGCTAACTTTGAAAATGGGGATGTTAATAATTTCCCATTAGGCTTTGGGCGTACAAACCAAGCGGTATTATTACCAGCATTTTTATCTGCATATTCTGGGAGAGATCCAGAGAAAGTAAAACTAGGAGCCTTTAGAGATATTCCAATCCCTAATTGGAATTTAAAATATAGCGGATTTACAAAACTAAAATGGTTTAAAAAGAATTTTAAACGTTTCTCAATTACACACGGTTATAATTCTACATATACAATTAATCAATTTAGATCTAATTTAGATTTTGAAGCAAGAAACCCAAATTTAGATTTTGCATCTCAACCAGCAAATGCAATAGATCAAGCTGGTAATTTTAAAAATGAAACTCTATTTAGTAATATTAACTTAACAGAAAGTTTTAGTCCATTAATTAGAATAGATTTGGAATTAAAAAATTCTCTTAAGGTTTTAGCAGAGATAAGAAAAGATCGTTTACTATCTTTGAGCTTTGATAATAATTTGTTAACCGAAGTACAAACAGACGAGTTTACTTTAGGTTTAGGATATAGAATTAAAGATGTTAGAATTAGATCACAATACGCTAATAATGCTAGTAAAATCATAAAAAGTGATTTAAACATGAAAGCAGATATATCTATAAGGGACAATAAAACAATAATCAGATTTTTAGATTTAGAAAATAATCAAGTAACAACAGGACAAACAATATGGAGCCTTAAATATTCTGCAGATTATGCATTTAGCAAAAATCTAACCGGAATATTCTTTTTTGATTATCAATTCTCAGAATTTGCTATATCTACAGCGTTTCCGCAAACGACTGTACGTTCAGGAGTAACATTGAGATATAACTTTGGAAACTAAAATAAAATTAATATAAAACAAGATTACATTATGAACATTCCATCAGATTTAAAATACACTAAAGACCACGAATGGGTAAAAGTTGAAGGAGATACGGTTACTGTTGGTATAACAGATTTCGCTCAAAGTGAATTGGGTGATATTGTTTATGTTGAGGTTGAAACTTTAGATGAAACTTTAGCTGCCGATGAAGTTTTTGGTACAGTAGAAGCTGTTAAAACAGTTTCTGATTTATTTTTACCAGTTTCTGGCGAAATTATTGCATTTAATGAAAGTTTAGAAGACGAACCAGAAAAAGTAAATAGTGATCCTTATGGAGAAGGTTGGATGATTAAAATAAAATTCTCTGACGCCGATCAATTAGAAAATTTAATGTCTGACGAAGATTATAAATCTTTAATAGGTGCGTAAAAAATGGCTGTTATTAATAGCTGTTTTTTATACTATAATTTTAGGAGTTTGTAGCATTATTAGAGTTGATGTTCCCGATTTAGGAACAAATAACAAAGATAAAATATTGCATTTTCTTGCTTATGGATTATTAACTTTATTATGGTATTGTGCGCTATTAAAAATATTTAAAGTAAATAAATTAATTTTAATTGTCATTGGATCAGTAATTTATGGTATAATTATTGAGGTCTTACAAGGAGTGCTTACAACATTTAGAGATCCTAATATTATGGATATTTTTGCAAATATTCTTGGAATTGTTGTAATGTCAATAATTATAATTATTAAAAATAAGCGTTAAAAAATTATAAATTTTTGCTTATTAAGTAAATTAATAGTTATTTTACCAATCTTGAAAATACAATAATTATGGAACAAAAGAAAAGTCAAAAAGCAGATGTAAGCAGAAATGGTTCAGTTTATTTTGCGGTAGGTCTTGCATTAATGCTGTTAGTAACTAATTATACAATCAATTATAAAACTTACGATAAGTCTGATATAGATATAGGGTTGTTAAACTTAGAAGAAGAATTAGAGGAAGAAGTTCCGTTAACTGAACAAATTGTAACCCCTCCCCCTCCACCTCCACCTCCTGCAGCTCCAGAAGTTATTGAAGTAGTAGAAGATGAAGAAGAAATTGAAGAGACTGTAATTGAATCTACAGAAACAGATCAAGAAGAAGAGATTGTAGAAGTAGAAGAAATAGAGGTAGAAGAAGAAGAAGAAATTACTGAAGTAGCTTTTGCTGTTATCGAAAATGTTCCAGTTTTTCCAGGATGTGAAAGAGGGAATAATGATAAAAAGAAGAAGTGTATGTCTGATAAGATTACAAAATTTGTGCAAAAAAACTTTAACACAGAACTTGCAGGAGATTTAGGATTATCAGGAAGACAAAAAATACAAGTATTTTTCAAAATAGATCAAACCGGTAATGTAGTTGGAGTTCAGTCTAGAGCGCCTCACCCAAGACTTGGAAAAGAAGCTGCTCGTGTGATTAATAAATTACCAAAAATGAAACCAGGGAGACAAAGAGGAAAAGCAGTTATTGTACCTTATGCATTACCAATTGTATTCCAAGTACAAGATTAAATAAGCTATCAATTTTTACATAATATTAAATCCCGTTACAAATTTTGTAACGGGATTTTTTTTGGTATGCTTATTGTGATTTATCATAATTATTAACATTTTAAAACAAAATAATTATGAATTTTTTTAAAAAAAATCACAAACTCGTTGATCAGAACGAGAAGAGTGAAAAAAAGCCACACAAGCATGATGCTAATTTACAAAAAAACACAATGCTTTACTTTCAAGTTGGGTTAATACTATGCTTATTAACAAGCTATGAGTTATTAGAATTACAATTTAAAACTTCAAAAACCTCAATAAATGATGATCTTGCTTATGAAGACACTACAAGCTTTATTGAATCACCTACATTTAAAATTGAACAAGTAAAAGAGCCTGATCCAGAACCTGTTCAAAAAAAAATAATTACAAGTGTAATTAAAGAGGTGCCAGATGATACTACTATTAAAGATAACTTAAATGATATTATTACAGAACCTGAGCCAACTTTAGAGCCAGGTATAGATCCAGGAGATATATTTATAGAAGATATTCCAGAAGATATTCCAGTTCCAGTAAATTTTGTGCAAAATGTTCCAATTTATCCTGGATGTGAGAGACATTCTTCTAATGATAAGCGAAAAAAATGCATGTCGGATAAAATCACAAAACTAGTGTCTAAAAAATTTAATAATGAAATAGCAGGAGAGTTAGGGCTAAATGGAAAGCAGCGAATTCAGGTACAATTTAAAATTGATAAATCAGGAAACGTAACAGATATTAAAGCTAGAGCTGCACATCCTGGATTGGAAAGAGAAGCTATTAAAGTGGTTAATAAAATACCTCATATGATCCCTGGAAAACAAAACGATAAAAACGTGGGGGTAATTTATAATTTGCCTATAACGTTACAAGTGCAAAATTAAATATACCGTATTATATATTTAACCGTTATCATTAATATGATAACGGTTTTTTATTAACCAAAACTTAAAAAATAGTATCTTTCAGCTGTATAAATAGTTTCAATAATTAATGAAGAATTTTTTCCTACTTATTACTTTCTTGAGTTTTACGAATATATTTTCACAAGAATTATCTGAATATGAAAAACCACCAGTTTTTCCTGATTGCGAATCTGAATCTGTTGAAAACTTGAGAACGTGTTTTTATAATAATATTTCAAAGTTCGTTTATGAAAATTTTAAAATCCCAGAAATAGTAAATAATGAAAACTATAAAGGTAATATTGTTGTATTGTTTGAAGTAAATGCTAGAGGGGAATTTGTAGTGCTTTATGTAGATGCTATTTATGAAGAATTAAAAAAAGAAGTAAAGCGTGTATTTGCAGAACTTCCTGAAATTAAACCATCAACATATAATGGAAGACCAACCTATAAACAATACTCTTATCAGATAGATATTCCACTTACGAAATCTAAAACTAATATAGAAATTGTTAATGCTAAAACAAATAAAAATACTGTTTTATTCCCTTTAACTTTAGAAGAATCTAAAGAAATAGAATCTATAAAAAATGGAGATTTTGATAGGCAAAAGAAATTTAAAAGTCAATTAAATATTCCATTGTCACATGAAGTATATTCTCGTTTTGATAAAGCTCTAAATAGAATAGGAGTTAATACGCATACTGCGAGTAGACCTTTTTTATACGATGTAGTAAATAATCATCATGATTTTGAATCTATATTAGACTCTCTCCAATTAGATAAAAGTAGTTGGTTTGGCCGTAAGTTTTTTAACGAACATATGGTACGATTTCAAGGTGATAATTATTGGTTTACAATAGATCCAGCAGCAGATCTCCAATTAGGTGTAGAAACAGATGAGCGTAAAGAAGATAATATTACTTACAATAATACACGTGCTATATTTGTCCAAGGTGGAATAGGAAAAAAGTTTAGTTTTTTTAGTGCTATTTATGAAAGTCAAGGGCGATTTGCTCAGTATTTTAATGATTTTGCAAGATCTATTCGTCCAGCTGGCGGTAATCCAGCAGTAATTCCAGGAAGAGGTATTGCAGATGAGTCTAGAGCAGGAGATTTTGATTATCCTGTAGCTGAAGGATATATATCGTATACTCCTAGTAAGTATTTTAATTTTCAATTTGGAACAGGGCAACATTTTATAGGTGACGGATATCGCTCGTTATTATTAAGTGATGTGTCTTCTAATTATCCTTATTTCAAGATTAATACTACATTCTGGAAAATTAAATACACCAATACCTTTTTGTCATTAAGAGATATTAGACCTGAAGCTACAGATGATGGAGCATTTGGAACTAAATTTGCTGTAAATCATTATTTAAGCTATAATATAAATAAGAAACTAAATATTGGCCTTTTTGAATCTGTAATTTTTTTAAACGAAGATAATAGCGGAGTAGATTTAAGTCTTTTAAATCCAATTATATTTTTAAGGAATGTAGAATTTCAAAGAGGTTCAAGAGGAGGTAATGCACTTATTGGAGCAACTGCTAAATATAAATTTAGTAATCGATTTAATATATATGGACAGTTAATTATTGATGAATTACAGTTGTCACAATTAACTAATGGAAGCCAGAATTTTAGAAATAAACATGGTTATCAATTAGGGTTTAAATATTATGATGCGTTTAATGTGTCGGATTTGACACTTCAATTAGAATACAATCAAGTACGGCCATTTACATTTTCTAATAATGACCCAGCACTTAGTTTTACTAATGCTAATCAACCATTAGCGCACCCTTTTGGAGCAAACTTTAGAGAATTTATAGCTATAGCGCGTTATCGTAGTGATCGCTGGTATGGAGCAGGGCGATTAATATATGGACAAAGAGGTTTTGAAGATGATATTAACAATGTGTTTTTTGGCGGAAACAATCTTTTTGGGAGTGAAGATAATCGACCTAGTGATAACGGAAATGAGCTGCTACAAGGGAACAGAGTAAATTCAATCTATGCTGATTTAGAAATAGGATATTTACTCAACCCTGCAACAAACTTAAAATTATTTATAAATCCTATATATCGAGACTTTAGCCCAGAAACAGAAACAGAAACAGTTTTTAAAACAAATACATTGTGGTTTAATGTAGGATTTAGAACAGATTTGTTTAACTGGTACTTTGATAATTAAAAAAGTCCATTAGTTTTTTAACTAATGGACTTCAATTTATATAAAAAAGATTTTTACTTTTTTAAACTTCTATAAAACGTTCGTCTAATACGTTCGCTATTTATAAACCCACTTCCATAACCTAAATCGTCATATTTTTTTGTAACAGCTTCATTAGCTGCAACCTCATCTTCAGTTTTCCCTTTAGCAATTTCAGCAGTAATGTTTGTATGAAGATATTGTAACATTTCTAAAAATGCTTTGTACTCTTTTTTATTAGATTCTCCACCGTGACCAGGAATGATTTTAGTTTCATTATTAATTACTAACAACCCTCGTTTTGCTGCTTCAATGAGTCCGTTGGCGCTTCCTCCAGAATTTAAATCAATAAAAGGGTAGCCATTTGTGTTAAAATAAGTATCTCCTGTGTGTAATACATTACTATCAGTGAAATATAATAAAGCATCACCATCTGTATGTGCATTATCTACATGAAAAACAGCAACTTGTTCGCCATTCATAGTGAGATTTAATTTATCATTAAATGTAATCACTGGTAACGCTTCTTTAGGACGAAAAGCACCAGTTTGTCTGTTAGGTGTTTCCTTAATACGTTTTCTTACGTTATCATGCGCAAAAATAGTAGCCCCTAACTTAGTAAAATTTTCATTTCCACCTGAATGATCTCCATGCCAATGTGTATTTGCTAAAAATCGAATTGGTTTGTCGCTCAATTTTTTAATGGCAGCGACAATTTTATCTGTAAGTGGTGCAAATTGATCATCGATAACAAAAACACCATCATCACCTACAGAAACACCAATATTTCCACCAGCACCTATAAGCATATATACATTATCTGTAAGCTTTATAGTTTCAATTTGTATATTATCAAAACGCCCTTGTGCTTGCGAAACATTAAATATAAAACTGAATAATAAAATAGCGTAAAATGAATTTTTCATAGTTAGTTAATTTAAAAGTTGGGTAAATATAATAAATCTTGACATTGGTCGTAATTATATAATTTACTTTCATTTAGGATTGTTCATAATTAAATTTAGAAGTATCTTTGCACTCGCAAAACAACAGCGATATTAAACTCATGTCGAGTACTGCAAATTCTTCTATTACCATAAGTTCTGTAATCTCTAATTTTAAAGAGATTACTAAAATGAGATTATCGTTAAGTGTAGTTTTTTCTTCATTAGCTGGGTATTTGTTAGGAGCAGAAACTATTAGCTTTTCTATTCTTCTTCTTTTAGCATTTGGAGGTTATTTTATGGTTGGAGCATCTAATGCGTTTAATCAAATTATAGAACGTGATTTAGATGCATTAATGCAACGCACGAAAAACAGACCAATACCTACAGGTAGAATTTCTGTAAATTCAGCATTTGTTATAGCAGTAATTTTTACAATCTCTGGAATTTCTATCCTATACATAATAAATCCACAAACAGCAATGTTTGGAGCGATTTCAATTTTTTTATATACAAGTGCTTATACACCTTTAAAAACAAAAACACCTTTATCTGTTTTTGTAGGAGCTATTCCTGGAGCAATCCCTTTTATGTTAGGTTGGGTAGCAGCTACAAATGATTTTGGTATTGAACCTGGCATTTTATTTATGCTTCAGTTTTTTTGGCAATTCCCACATTTTTGGGCTATTGGATGGATGCTTCATGAGGATTATAAAAAAGCTGGATTTAATATGTTACCAACAGGAAAAAGAGATAAAGCCACTGCAGTGCAAACCATATTATATACAGTATGGACAATTTTAGTGTCAATACTTCCAGTATTTGGATTTACAGGTGAACTTAAACTAACCATTGTTGGAGCTATACTTGTATTTTTATTAGGATTAGGAATGCTATATTATGCATTTAGATTATTTAATAAAATGACGGTTATAGCAGCTAGACAATTAATGCTAGCTAGTGTTTCCTACATAACGTTGGTGCAAGT
Organism: Flavobacteriaceae bacterium; assembly: GCA_003443635.1. Taxonomy (NCBI): domain Bacteria; kingdom Pseudomonadati; phylum Bacteroidota; class Flavobacteriia; order Flavobacteriales; family Flavobacteriaceae; species Flavobacteriaceae bacterium. The sequence goes on from CP031964.1 coordinate 774,040, forward strand.
AATATATGTTTTAGATAAATTTATTAGATAGTATGGATTTAACTCAAGGAACAATAGAGGAAAAAAATAGCAGAGCAAAAAAAATGATGCTTTGGTTTGGTATTGTGTCTTTATCAATGTCTTTTGCAGGCCTAACCAGTGCTTATATTGTTAGTAAATCTAGAGAAGATTGGTTAAAGGATATTCAATTGCCAAATGCATTTATTATTAGTGTAGTTATAATTATATTGAGTAGCATTACTTTTATTTTAGCAAAAAAGGCATTAAAACAAGGCAAACGAGAATTAACAACAAGATTTTTATTGTTGACATTAATACTAGGAATTGGTTTTATAATTAATCAATTTTTAGGGTTTGGGGAGATCATAGAGTGGGGGTACCATTTTACAGGACCAACGAGTAATATTACAATGACGTTTATATTTATTATCGCATTTGTACATATATTACATGTTGTTGTAGGACTAATTTGTTTAATAGTAGTAATTTATAATCATTTTAAACAAAAGTATAATACAGAGAAAATGCTTGGTTTTGAACTAGCTGCAATCTTTTGGCATTTCATAGATATTTTATGGGTACTATTGTTTTTATTTTTATATTTCTTTAGATAAATAAATTGATTATTTTTGTGCAATTTTAAAAACGAGATTCATTTATGGATAACACAGTAGCAAGTACTGGAGCAGAAGATAAACCTTGGGGAGGTGGTGCAAAACCACTAAACGCAAGTTATGGAAAAATGATGATGTGGTTCTTCATCGTCTCAGATGCTTTAACTTTTTCAGGATTTTTAGCAGCCTATGGGTTTTCAAGGTTTAAATATATTGATTATTGGCCAATAGCTGATGAAGTATTTACCCACGTTCCGTTTTTTCACGGGAACTACCCAATGATTTATGTTGCATTCATGACTTTTGTTTTAATCATGTCTTCAGTAACTATGGTATTAGCTGTAGATGCGGGGCATCAAATGAAAAAAACTAAGGTTACTTGGTATATGTTCCTTACGATTATCGGAGGATTGATATTTGTTGGTTCTCAAGCTTGGGAATGGGCAACATTTATCAAAGGAGATTACGGTGCAATTCAAACAAACGGAGGTAATATCTTACAATTTGGAGAATATGTTAATGTTGATGGAGAACAAAAGTTTAAACGTGTAGCCTTAAGAGATTTTACAGTTGCTGAACATAAAGATAGAGTGCAACATGAGAGTAAAGAAGGGATTTGGTTTGCTAGCGAAGGGACATTACCTTCATATACTGTTGGAGAAGTTATAAAAGGGTTGGAAGCTAATAGTAATGTGTTAGTTCGTACACAGCTAATAAATGAAGAAGGAGAAAAAACAGTTTTATCTCGTTCAGAGTCGTTAAGAATGCTTAAAGAGAATGGGAAGACAGTTGTTGAAGGAGCTAATTTAAAAGTTAATGAATATGGGTCGCCATTATTTGCAGACTTCTTCTTTTTTATAACAGGCTTTCACGGATTTCACGTATTCTCAGGAGTAATTATAAATATCATTATTTTCTTTAATGTAATAATTGGTACATACGAACGTAGAAAAAACTATGAAATGGTCGAGAAAGTTGGGCTTTACTGGCACTTTGTAGATTTAGTTTGGGTATTTGTATTTACATTCTTCTATTTAGTATAATAAGACAATTCAATTTAAAATGGCAGATCACGCACACGCACATAAATTAGAAATATTTAGAGGTTTAATTAAGTTTAAATCTAATATTCAAAAAATTTGGGGAGTACTATTGTTACTTTCTATTATTACGGCAGTAGAAGTTGTTTTAGGTATATATAAACCAGCATTTCTTAATGCACCTTGGATGACAGCTTTTGAAGGTGGTTTTTTTGCAACTTTAGGGAACATAATATTTTCTGGTTTTATCTATATGAAACCTCTTAATTTAATATTTATACTGCTTACGATAGTAAAAGCATATTATATTACTTGGGATTTTATGCATATGAGAGATGAGAAATCCAGTTTAAGAAAAATGGTAGTATGGACGGCAATATTCTTAATTTGTTATTTGATTTTTATCCTCTTACAAGAAGGAGGTTATATTGAAAGTGTCTATACTAATGGCTATGTAAAACGAGATTTTTAATAATTTATAATCATAAAAAAGACGGTTTTTAAAACCGTCTTTTTTATTTTTGCACAATGGGGAATAGCAAGAAAAAAACGAAAAAAATATTGATTTTAGGAATTTTATTTTTTCTTCCAGTTATATTTCTACTATTCTTATATCCATCAACTCATAACTATAATACACTAGATGTTATAAAAGAAGATATAGTTGAACTTTCTAATTTTAAATTAGAAACAAACAACTCTTTACAATTAGAAGAAAATATAACAATACTAGGTTTTTTTGGGAAAACTCCAATGGATAAAGCTATAACAGCCCTAAATCTAAAAGAATTAATCTATGATAATTTTACGGGGTTTAAAAGATTTCAAATAGTTATATTAATGCCTAATGGTACTCAAGATCAAGTAAAATTATTAAAGAAAGAATTAGAGAAACCAGATCAACTTAAATATTGGCAATTTGCTTATGGAAGTGAATCAGATATTGTTGAGGTTTATAGAAGCTTAAAATATAATAAAGGATTAAGTGCGAATTTGGATACAGATAATGTTTTTATAATTGATAAAGAACGAAATCAAAGAGGGAGAATAGATGACAGAACAGATAAAGAAATAGAAAAAAATGCTAAGATTTATGGATTAAATTCTTATAACTGTATAGAAGTCTCTGAAATTAAAAATAAAATGAGCGAAGATATGCGTATTTTGTTTACAGAATATAGACAAAAGCGAAAAGGAAATTTTGATTCTTCATCCCGAAGAGTAGAAGATATTAAAGAAAATGGCAAAGAAAACTAATTATTCATATGTCGGAATTGCATTAATAATTCTTGTTTTTGGAATTATTTTTGTCCCCCGCATTATAGATCGTATTAGCGATAGTGATATAACTCGTACAGAAAGTAGGAGTAAAAAAGTAAGTACTCAAATTACTGACGAAACTCCACTAGAGTATATAACCCAAAATGGTGTTAATAGGAAAGTGCCAGCATTTAGTTTTACGAATCAAGATGGTAAAACGATTACTAATAAAGACTTTGAAGGGAAAGTGTATTTAGTAGAATTCTTTTTTACAAGCTGCCCAACGATTTGCCCTAGAATGAATCGCAATTTGGTTCAAATTCAAAATAATTTTAAAACACTTGATAACTTCGGAATAGCGTCTTTCTCCATTACTCCAGATTACGATACTCCAGAGGTGTTAAAAGCTTATGCTAAACGTTATGGGATCACAAATCCTAATTGGCATTTAATGACAGGTGATCAAACAGAAATATATAAACTTGCTAATGAAGGTTTTTATCTCCATGTAGCCGAAGATGAGGCAGAAGAAGGGGGATTTTCACACTCAGGAAACTTTGCACTCATCGATAAGAATGGATTTATTCGTTCTAGAGTAGATGATTTTGGAAATCCAAAAATTTATTATCGAGGCATTATCAGCGAAGATGAAAAATTTGATGAAGATGGAGCAGAAGAAGAGATAAGTATTTTAAAAGAAGATATCGCTAAACTATTAAAAGAATAACATGCGAACCGAACACGATATTTTAAAAGAAAAATCTTATAATAAATGGATAGTTGCACTATCTATAATTATACCAATTGTTGTCGCAAGTTTGTTTAGAATAAAGCTTCCTAATGTAGAACCGTTAACATACCTACCCCCAATTTATGCAACCATAAATGCAGTTACAGCGTTGATTTTAGTTTTAGCATTTGTAGCCATTAGAAATAAAAATATTATACTTCATAAAAAACTAATGTCATTTGCAATTATTCTTTCAACTTTATTTTTAATATTGTACATCGCGTATCATATGACTAGTGATTCTACTAAATTCGGAGGTGATAATGCTATAAAATATGTGTATTACTTTATATTAATTACACACATAATTTTATCAATAATAATAATTCCTTTTGTTTTAATTACTTATGTTAGAGCAATTACTAATAATATAGAGAAACATAAAAAAATTGCTAAAATTACTTTTCCTTTATGGCTTTATGTGGCTGTTTCAGGAGTTTTAGTATTTATTTTAATTTCTCCTTACTATTAATATACAAATGAAAAAGAGCAGTATTATAATAATTATTACAATTTTATTTTTTAGCATGAATGTTGACGCTCAGTGTGCGATGTGTCGTGCTGTGTTAGAAAGTGAAGAAGGACTTAGTACGGCAAAAGGCATAAATAATGGAATTATATACTTAATGTCAATTCCTTATATTTTGATTGGAGGCTTAGCATATTTTATTTATAGAAAGCTGAAAAACAGTTAATTATAGTTTTGTATTTTCTTTCTGTAATTTTTTTGTAACAAAATCTATCTTTAGAAGTCTAATAGGTGTTGCATTTAATTTGTAATAAAAAATCAACCAAAAAATGTTAAAAATTAATCAACTGCACAAATCTTATCCTATTGGAGATACGAGTTTACATGTGCTTAAAGGAATAGATTTATCTATAGAAGCAGGAGAAATGGTGGCCATAATGGGCTCATCCGGTTCGGGAAAATCTACGCTATTAAATATTATAGGAATGCTTGACGAAGCAGATTCTGGGGATTATATTTTAGATAACTTACCTATAAAAAACCTTACCGAGAAAAAAGCAGCCGTATACCGTAATAAGTTTTTAGGATTCATTTTTCAATCGTTCAACCTTATTAATTATAAGAATGCTTTAGAAAATGTTGCTTTGCCGTTGTACTATCAAGGATTAAAACGGAAAGAACGTTTAGAGAAAGCAATGTTTCATTTAGGAAAAGTTGGATTGAAGGATTGGGCTAAACACTTACCGAGAGAACTCTCCGGGGGTCAAAATCAACGTGTAGCAATAGCTAGAGCTTTAGCAGCTAATCCAAAACTATTATTAGCAGATGAACCAACAGGAGCATTAGATACAACAACTTCGTATGAAATTATGGAATTTCTTCAGCAATTAAATGATGAAGGAAAAACAATTTTAATTGTTACACACGAGGAAGATATAGCAGATATGACTAAGCGTATTGTGCGATTACGTGATGGTGTAATTATGGAAGATAAAACAGTTAACCAAGTAAGAGCATCACAATATGTTTGATAGAGATCTTTGGCGAGAAATATTTCAGAGTATAAACATGAACAGAACCAGGAGTTTATTATCTGGAATTACAGTAGCGTTTGCTATTCTCTTATTTACTTTACTTTTTGGTGTTACTAACGGTTTAGGAAATACTTTTGAAGAAGCATTCGCTGATGACGCTCAAAATTCAATTACTATTTGGTCTGGGCAAACTACTAAAGCCTATAAAGGATTACAAGCAGGAAGACAAATTCAATTTAAAAATGAAGATTATAATTTTATAAAAGAAGAGTTTGGTAAAGATATTGAGTTTATTACCTCTCGAGTAATGAAGAATGTGACAGCGTCTTATAAGAATGAGAAAAATAGTTATACCATTAGAGCAATCCATCCTGACAATCAGTTTGTAGAACAAAATAAAGTCCAAAGTGGTCGGTATATTAACCAAAGAGATTTAAATGAATTGAATAAAATTATAGTTATTGGAAGGTTGGTTGAAGACGATTTATTTATAAAAGAAGATGCTGTAGGTAAATATTTAAATTTAAATGGCATTCAATATAAAGTTGTAGGAGTTTATAATGACCCTGGAGGAGATGATGAAGAACGTATTATCTATATGCCAATTACAACATCGCAACAAGTTTATGGAAATAATGAATTTATAGATATGATGTATATGACCTATAATCCTAGAATGGATTATAATAAGGCTATCTCATTTGGAAATATAATGACAAAAAAACTTAAAGATCGATTCACTGTGGCTAAAAGTGATCAAAGAGCTGTAAGAGTAAACAATAATGCTGAAGATGCGAAGGGTGTTAATCAATTATTAGGAGGTTTAAATGCCATCATTTTAATTGTTGGATTAGGGACTTTAATTGCCGGAATCGTAGGGATAAGCAATATGATGATATTTATCGTTAAAGAACGTACTAAAGAAATAGGTATTCGTAAAGCCTTAGGAGCCTCTCCAAGATCGATAGTATCTATTATTTTACTTGAATCTATTCTTATTACTACTTTGGCAGGTTTCTTTGGATTATTACTTGGTAGAGGTATATTGGAAATAGTAGGACCTGGTTTAGATAAATATTTTATTACAGATCCTAGTGTAAGTAAAAGCTTAGTTATAAGTGCAACTATAATTTTAATAGCAGCAGGAGCTATTGCTGGATATTTGCCAGCAAAAAAAGCATCGAGAATAAAACCCATTGTTGCTTTAAGAAATGATTAGCTATGTTTAGATTTTTATTTGATAGAGATACCTGGCAAGAAGTTTTTGATAGCCTTAGTAAAAATAAGCTGAGGTCTATTTTAACTATGGTAGGTGTTTGGTGGGGGATCTTACTTTTAATAGGGCTTTTAGGATCTGCAAGAGGCATCGAAAATTCTTTTAATCGCTTATTTGGAGATTTTGCAACCAATAGCGTATTTATTTTTGGTGGCACAACGAGTAAACCTTTTAAAGGATTTCAAGAAGGAAGACGTGTGCAATTAACCTTAGAAGCAGTTAAAAAAATAGAAGAAAATATTGAAGGAGTAGAATTTGTAGTACCTCGAAACTTTAATAACGGTCAAGTAGTTAGAAATTTACTGTCAGGTACTTTTGGAGTTGCTGGAGATTATCCAGTATTAGATAAAGTACAGAAAAGGAAATTAACCTATGGACGATTCATCAATCAGAATGATATTGATAACAATAAAAAAGTAGCTGTAATATCAGAAGATACCTATAAACAATTATTTGAAAAAGATGAAGACCCTATTAACCAGTACATCACTATCAATAGTATCAATTTCACGGTTATTGGAGTTTTTAAAGAACCGAGAGTAAATGGAGGGCCTCCGATAAACATCCATATTCCATTTAATACATTTCAACAAATTTACAACCAAGGTAATCGTATAGGTTGGATGATGATTACTGGAAAACCAGAATACGATATTACACAAATTGACGCTGATGTAAAATTACTTTTAAGAAATATTAATAGAGTTCATCCAGATGATAGACGTGCTTTTGGAGGCTTCAATTTAGGTAGAGAATTTGGAAGGCTTACAGGATTTTTAAAAGGAATGCAATTTTTAACTTGGTTTGTAGGCATAGCAACACTTATTGCAGGCGTGTTTGCAATTGGAAATATCTTATTAATTACCGTAAGAGAGCGTACTAAAGAAATAGGAGTAAGGAGAGCTTTAGGTGCAACACCGTTTGAAATTAAGAGGCAGATTGTTGTAGAAGCAGTATTTATAACACTATTGGCTGGAATTATTGGTATTATTTCAGGAGGCTGGATTTTAATTTTAATAGATAATACTATTGGTCAAGGTGATGATGCGGTTTTTGTAAATGCATCTGTATCTATAGCTATTGTATTTATAGCATTAGGAATTTTAGTAGCATTGGGCACATTAATTGGGCTAATTCCTGCTTTTAAAGCTACTAGTGTTAAGCCGATTGAAGCATTAAGAGAAGAATAACCAAAAAATCAATCAAAATAGATTTGAGTATTTAATTACTTAAATTCAATGAAACCATTAAATAACGAACAATCAAAATGAAAAAAGCAATCAGAATTATATTGGTAATAGTTGCAATAATTGCACTCTTATTTGTATTAAAACATTTTAAAGATGCTAACTCAAAAGAAGTAGTAGATTTCGAAGTTGAAGAACCATTTTATACTTCTATTACAACTAAAGCTGTAGCGACAGGTAAACTTAATCCAGAAGAAGAAATTGAATTAAAACCACAAATATCAGGGATTGTTGATAAAGTACTTGTAGAAGAAGGAGATATTGTAAAAAAAGGAGACCTTATTGCTAAAATTAGAGTCGTTCCTAATGAGCAAGCACTGGTAAGTGCTAGTAGTAGAATTAATACTCAAAAATTGTCTTATGATAATGCAAAGACATTGTTTAATAGAAATAAAGTGCTTTTTGAAAAAGGAGTTATTTCTAAACAAGATTTTGAAAATAATGAGTTATCATTAAATCAAGCAAAAGAATCTCTTGAGCAAGCACAAAACGATTATCAGATAATTAAAAGAGGTTCACTATCTGGGGGCAATTCAGCAAATACGAATATTGTAGCGCAAATTTCAGGTACAGTTTTAGAGATTCCTATTCGAGAAGGAGATCAGGTAATACAAAGTAATAATTTTAATGCAGGAACAACTATTGCCACTATTGCAGACATGAGTATTATGATTTTTGAAGGTAAAATAGATGAAGCTGAAGTTGGAAAACTTAAAGAAGGAGAGGCTATAAAAGTGATACTTGGAGCAATTAATGCTAAAGAATTTCCTGCGAAATTAACCTTTGTAGCACCTAAAGGTGTTGAAGAAAATGGAGCAGTACAATTTACAGTAAAAGCAGATGTTGAAATAGACGCATCAGTAAATGTAAGAGCAGGGTATAGTGCTAATGCAGAGATTGAATACCAAAGTAAAGATGACATTTTTTGTGTTAAAGAAGCTTTATTGCAATTCAATAGGGTTACTGAACAACCATTTGTAGAAATACAAAAGGAGGATGGTAGTTTTTCAAAGAAAAATGTAAAACTTGGAATTTCTGACGGGATTAATGTCGAAATTCTTGATGGTATTGAAGAAGGAGATAAAATTAAAGTTTGGAATAAAATTTCTAAAGAAGATGAAGAAAATGAAGATGATAATTAATACGTCAACCCAATTTAATATGAAAAGAAGCATTTTATTATTGATGTTGTTTGCTTGTTGTATAGCCTTTAGCCAAAATAAAGTATGGACTTTGCAAGAATGTGTAACTTATGCTTTAGAGAATAATATTCAGGTCAAGCAAGGTGAAAATACTTTATTGACTAATGAACAAGATATACTTGGAGCCAAAGGGAATTTTTTACCCTCTATAAATGGAGGTATAGGATCGGGAGTAAATTTAGGGTCAGGATTTAACCCGGTAAGTAATCAACGTATTAATAATACCGTGTTTTCTGGAAACTATAATGTAAGTTTAAACCAAACTGTTTTTAATGGCTTTAGAAATTTAAACTTATACAGACAAGCAAAATTAAATCGAGAGCAAAATGAATTGGAATTAAATAGAATTAAAGATGATATCTCTTTAAATGTAGTAAATACCTATTTAAATATTTTATTTAATAAAGAAAATTTAGAAACAGCAAAAGCTCAAGTTGAATTTTCAAAAAAACAATTAGAACAAGTTGAAGGATTAGTAGATGCTGGAGTACAACCAAGAGCAAATATTTTTGATTCACAAGCGACTTTAAGTAGAGATGAACAGAGTTTAACAGTTGCTCAAAATAATTTTGATTTAGCATTATTATCATTATCACAGCTATTACAATTGCCTTATGATGGATTTAATGTAGAAATTATTGATGTAGATACACCATCTTCAGCGTTACTCTATAATGATATTAAACCAATTTTAAATTATGCTTTAGAAAATAGGAATGAAATTAAAGTAGCTGAAAAGAGAATTGAAAATGCAGAGTTAGGAACAGAAATTTCTAAAGCTGGATACCTTCCAAGTTTATCTTTTGGGTATAGTTATGGGAGTTCAGCCTCTTTTATAAGACCAAGAACTACTTTTCAAAATCCAAATACAGGAGAAATTGAAAGAATTCCTGAAACTAGCCTTTTTAGACAGTTTGATCAAAATTCAGGACATAACTTTAATCTTAGTTTAAGTATTCCTATATTTTCTAGATTTCAGAATAAAACTTCTGTAACACGTTCTAAAATACAAGAAGATAATAATAGATTGCAGTTAGAACAAGCAAAAATAGATTTAGAATCTACAATACAACAAGCTTTTACAAATGCAAAAGCAGGATTTCGAGCTTATGAAGCAGCAAAAGCATCTCTAGAATCTCAACAATTAGCGTTTGATAACTCAAAAGAACGTTATGATATAGGAGTGCTAAATTCTTTTGAATTAGAACAAGCCAGAATAGCGTTAATTAATGCTGAAGCTTCTTTAATAAATGCTAAATATGATTTTGTATTTAGAAATAAAATATTAGATTTCTACTTAGGAAAATCATTAACAGATTAATTTTGGCGTATATACTAAATATAGAAACATCAACAACAAATTGTTCAGTCTCACTCTCGAAAGATGGTGAGACTTTGGTTTTAAAAGAAGATTATAATAATAATTTTTCTCATGCAGAGCGTTTGCATATGTATATAGATGATGTTTTAAAACAAGCAAAAATTGAGAAACAAAACCTTAATGCTATTGCTGTAAGTAAAGGCCCAGGCTCTTATACAGGTCTCAGGATAGGCGTGTCTGCTGTAAAAGGATTATGTTTTGCTTTAAATAAACCATTGATCTCTGTTTCAACGTTAGAAGTATTAGCAAACGATTTAAAAGGTGTAATTGAAAAAGATAGCTTGATTGTTGCAATGTTAGATGCTAGACGTATGGAAGTGTATTCTGCTGTTTTTGATTCTGATTGTAATCAAGTTAGAGATATTGAAGCAGAAGTATTAAATGAAAGTTCTTTTAATACTTATTTGAAAAATGATAAAGTTTATTTTATAGGAAGCGGTGTCGAAAAAACTAAAAACCTCATTACAAATTCTAATGCTGTTTTTGTAGAAGGAAAATTACCTTCAGCTAATCAAATGAGTCAACTGTCAAGTATAAAATATAAAAAAAACGACATCGAAGATGTCGCTTATTTTGAACCTTATTATCTAAAAGATTTTGTATCTTTTAGAGAGTAGTAAATTTTTTATTGAATAGACCCGTTTTTATTTATATAATTTATTACTTTAATGATGTCTTCTTCTTTAGATAATTTTATAGAATTCTCTTTTATAAAAGTTAAAATGTCTTTTTCATATTTTGAAGAAAATAATTTTACAAATTTCTTTTTCTTTTTAGGTAATAACTCTAAATCAGAGCTATTTCTGCTAATATAATAAGTATCCTGAACACGCTTAAATTTAGCTTCTTGTTGACCTTGTTTATATGTTGAAGCTGCTTCCTGAGCTGCAGGAATAAAACTAATACGCTCTTTTTTAAATAAAGCTATATTTTCAGAAGAGTTAACTTCTACAAAAAAACCTTTTAAAAGTGTACCTTCTTTATTAGTATAAGAATGTGCTTTATATATTTTTTTTGAATCTACAAAAGTTATTTTATAATTTGTATTAATAGGATTAAGTGCTCTTGGTTTTTCTCCTTCAGCTTTAATAACTTCCATGTTTCCATTATATGCGTTAAATCTGATAAGAAAGATCTCATCTCCTTGAGATTTAATTTTTGCAGGCAAAAATGACGCATTTAAATAAGCAGATCCAATAATCTTACCGGTAGGCGTGCTATTTAATCTTTTTAAAACCAATGGAGTTATATTTTCAGAAGGTATATTTTCAGAAGGTGTAATTTCGGATGGTTGAGAAAAAGAAAGACTTGTAGATATTACAAATAATAGTGTTAGTAAGAATTTCATAGCGTTTTTTTATTTAGGTCGCCAAACATAATAATTACTTTCTTATTATTAAATAATGTAGTTTAATTTTAACAAATTTTAATAAATTAAAAAGAATACTATAGAGGAACACCCATTACTAGATTTAAAATATTATGGAGATATTTGAATGAACTAATAGTATTAACCATTTATAGCTTCAACAGAAGAAATTTTTCCTTTAAGCATCTCCTTAAGCATATTTTCTATACCATTTTTTAAGGTAAAAGTTGAAGACGGGCAACCACTACATGCTCCTTGTAAAATAACTTTAACTATTTTTGTATTTGCATCATAAGATTGGAATTCAATATTACCACCATCACTAGCAACAGCAGGCTTTACATATTCGTTAAGAATGTTTACAATGTCTTTAGAAGTATCATCTAAAGTTTCAAAATGTGCTTCTTTTTTAGCTTCAGTATTTTTTTTAAACTCTGGAGTATCTGCTAAAATAATAGGATCACCACTTTCGATATAACTTTTAATAAATTCTCTTAATTCCATAGTAATATCATTCCATTCAGCAATATCATATTTGGTGACAGAGACATAATTCTCATCAATAAATACATTTTTTACAAATGGAAAATGAAATAATTTTATAGCAAAAGGAGATGATTTAGCTTGATCTATAGATGTAAATTCAAACATAGTCGGAACTAGTTTTTTGTTCGCTACAAACTTAATAACAGATGGGTTTGGAGTGCTTTCAGCATAAACGGTTACAGCTGTTTTTTTAATAGCTGTATTATTGGTTTCTACAACAATACCACCTTCATTTAAATAGGTTTCTATCTGAGAAGAAACCTCCTCTTGAACATCTTCCCACGCTACAATGTCGTAACGCTCTATAGCGATAAAATTACCAGAGATGTATATTTTTTTTACAAAAGGTAAATAAAATAATTGCTGTGCTAAAGGTGAAGATTTAGCTTCGTCGATATTATTAAATTCAAAACTCTCGTATTGGGTTAAAAATATATTGGCTTCAAATTTTAATATTGAAGCATTGCTAGTTTCTATAATAGAGATGTTAATTTTAGACATTGCATTTATTTTATGCAAAAATAAAAACATAATAGGGATAATATAACTTTTTAACTAAATAATAAAGGCGTTTAATCGGTTAATTACACTATTAAACTTTTTATTATATAGTGCTAATAAAAAAATTATATATTTGATAATATGCACGAATACGCATAGTTATGCGTTATTGATAATGTATTAATTATTTTTTAATTAAATGGAATTTAAAAAATACTATTTTTTCTTATTAGTTACTTTATATTTCTCTTTTGCGAATGGGCAAGAAGGGATTCCGATTTACTCAGATTATTTAACAGATAATTATTACTTATTACACCCTTCTACGGCAGGAATTAGTATTAATGGGAAAGCAAGATTAACTGCAAGACAGCAATGGTTTGGAGTAGACGATGCACCTAGTTTACAAACATTAAGTGTTAATAGTCGTATAGGTGATACAGCTTCTGGTGTTGGAGGTATTGTATATAATGATAGTAATGGTTTTCATTCACAATCTGGAGGATATTTAACCTATGCACATCATGTTTTATTATCACGAAATCCAGTAGATTTAAATATGATTTCTTTTGGGCTAAGTGCAGGATTTATACAATATAGGTTAGATGAAACTTCTTTTTTATCTCAAGGATTTGATAGGCTTATCACAGGTACTCAAGTTAGTGCAACAAATTTTAATATTGACTTAGGATTTTCATATCACTTTTTAGATTTCTATACGCACTTTACAGTTAAAAATGTTTTAGAAAACGACGGTGTAAACTTTAATGAGCAAGGATTTAGTTTTAATAACTTAAGAACTTATATCGCATCACCTGGATATGTTTTTAGTAGCATTAATAGTGATTGGAGTTATGAACCTTCAGTATTATTTGCATATAGAGATGCTACAAAAGAATCTTTTGCAGATTTTAATTTTAAAGTTTATAAAGAAACATATTATGGTAAAATATGGGCAGGGATTTCTTATAGAAGAAGTTTTGATGGTGCTGAGTTTTTAAATGGCTCTGGAGTTAGTAGTCAAAAACTACAATTTTTTACACCATTATTAGGTGTTAATTATAAAAAGTTTGTTTTCGCATATACATATTCATATCAAGCTAATTCTGTGGTATTTACTAACGGAGGCTTTCATCAAATAACATTAGGAATAAATTTTGGGAATACTCGAGAAAAATGGGATTGTAATTGTCCTAGTGTAAATTAAAATGCTATTGATATTTCGTTAATAAAAAAAGGCATAACCCATAGTTATGTCTTTTTTTATTATAAAATTTAAAATGAGGGAACTCTTAGTATTAATTAGTAAACGTATGTTTTGAATGCGTAAAATGAACGATTAGATATTAAAAAGTAGAGTTTATAAAAATTCTCGTTTTATTTTATCACGTAAAGTGCGTATGTTTACTAACTTACAATACAAAATGATACGATTTTATAAATATATATACGCTTTTGTGATATGCTTTTTTTCATTGACATCGTATGCCCAAATAATAGATAAATCTCAGAACGAAGAAAACTTTATAGTTAGAGGATCTGTTGTAAACAATGAAACGAATGATCCTATAGCAAATGTAGCTATTGAAGTAAATACAGGGAAATATACAAGAACAGACAATTCAGGGCAATTTCGAGTACAAGTTAAAATTGGAGATCAATTAATTATTAGGCATAGCGATTTTAATACGGTTTATTATACGATTAAAAGTAATGAGCGCATTCAGGTAAGAGTAAAGTCAGATATTTATCGTTCAAAAAATAAATCTAGTATATCTTCAAAAGAGTTTAAATCATTAATAGATTCTGTAGATGTTTATTTTAAAGAAAATGTAGAAAAAAGCATTGACTTTATTGGAGAAGCATTAAAGATTTCTTCATCTAAAAGAGAAAATGCAGAAGCTTATGAGGTTTTAGCAGATATATATTTTGAATGGAAGCAATTTGACCTTGCCATATCCAATTATAAAATCAGTCTTCAAAATGAAATTTCTAATGAAGTAAGTTTAAAACTTGCAAAAGCCTATAATTTTTATGGAGATTATGATGAAGGAATTGACATATATTTAAATATAGATGTAAAAACACTATCTAATTGGCAATTAGTTGTTTTTTATGAAGGTATAGGAGATTTATATTTTAAAAAAAATGACTATGAAATAGCTATTTCTAATTATAAAAAAAGTTTAGCAGTTGCTGAACAGCATAAGATTACACCTAAAATAACAGACTTAAATTCTAAAATCGCAAAAACATATGATGCAAATGGAGAGCAGGGGAGAGCAAAAGGCTTTTTTAATAATGCATTAAACTTAGCAGCACAAGAAAGCGAAAAACGAGAAGTTGAAGAAAAAGTTACTGTAGCAGATTTTCAAAATAAAAATAGAGCATATAATCAAGAGATAAAATTAAGAAAACAAATATTACAAGTTGTAGAAAATATTGAATTAGATTCTGTTTTTGATAATGAAAGTGCTTTAACACCACAAAAACAAAATTATAAAATAGGTAATGCCTATGCATTGCAAGAAAACTTTGAGGAGGCTATTCCATATTTTGAGAAAAGTATTGAAGAAGCAAATAATAGAGAGGACATACTTATAGAAAAAGAAGCCACTAAAAAACTAGCTGAAGCTCAAAGAGATGCTGGAGATACGGAAGCGGCACTATCTTCTATTAAAAAATATGAAATACTTGTAGACGAATTGTATATTAAAAAAGAACAAGAAATATCTCGAGCAGCACGTATTTCAAAAGATTTAATTACAAAACAAAACAGGATTTTAAGTTTGGTAAAAGATAGAGAACTTTCAGAGAGTAATTATCAACTTACAGAAGAACAGAATAAGAATCAGAAAATTATTATTTATTCCTTAATTGGAGGGTTGTTTCTTTTACTTATGAGTGCTTATGCAATGATTAAATATATAAAACAGCAACAGTTAACAAATAATTTATTAGCATTAAAATCTTTAAGAAGTCAAATGAATCCTCATTTTATTTTTAATGCTTTAAATTCAGTGAATAGTTTTATTGCTACTAGCGATGAACGTTCAGCGAATAAATATTTATCAGATTTTTCTTTGTTAATGAGAGCAGTATTGGAAAATAGTGAAGAGAGTTTTATTTCCTTAGAAAAAGAAATCGAATTATTACAACTTTATACCAAGTTAGAACATTCAAGATTTAAAGATAAATTTGAATACTCGATAGTAGTTGACAAAGATGTAAAAGTCGAAGATTTTCAAATTCCACCAATGCTCTTGCAGCCCTATATTGAAAATGCCGTGTGGCATGGTTTGCGTTATAAAAAAGAATTAGGGTATTTAAATATTACAATTTCCCAAAGAGAAAAAGATAAGCTTGAAATTGTAATAATAGATAATGGTATTGGAAGAGAAAAGTCTAAAGCTTTAAAAACTGAGCATCAACAAAAGCAAAACTCAAAAGGAATGAGTACTATTAAAAAACGTGTCACTATTTTAAACAAGATGTATAAAAATAGAATAGATATAAATATTGATGACTATCAAAAAACAGGAGATATTGGCACAAAAGTAGTAGTAACTATTAAAAAAAATTAAATGCAGTTAAAATCAATCATTGTTGAAGATGAAGAGACAAGTCGGGAAATTTTAAAGAATTACCTTAAAAAGTATTGTCCTAGTGTTAAAGTTTTAGGAGAGGCATCTCATATAGACGAAGCTTTGCTACTAATAAAAAAGCACGAATTAGACCTTGTGTTTTTAGATGTAGAAATGCCTTATGGTAATGCTTTCGACCTACTCGAAAAAATAGAGGAAATAAATTTCGAGACAATTTTTGTAACAGCATATAATCATTATGCAATAGAGGCATTAAATATGCATGCATCGTATTATTTAATGAAGCCCATTGCAATAGACGAACTTATTAAAGCAGTAGATTATGTTTTAGAAATAAAAATAAAAGAAGATGCGTTGCAAGATCAAGTTTTAATCTCTAAAACAAATACTGTAAATGGAAAGATAACAATCCCACAACAAAATGGGTTTGAGGTTATAGAAACGGCTTCAATTTTGTATTGTAAAGCAGATGATAATTATACCGAGATATACCTCAATAACAACAAAAAAAAGTTAGTTAGTAAGACTTTAAAATATTTTGAAGACATTTTAATTGATAGTAGTTTTGCAAGAGTACATAAATCTTATTTGGTAAATGTAAATGAGATTGTAAAGTATTTGAAAGGAAAAGGTGGAAGTGTTGTGTTGAGTAATGGTCAGGAAATTATGGTTTCTGCATCCCAAAAATCTAATCTATTATCTTATTTTAAATAAAAACTATGATTATAAAGCCAGTTAAAGGAAAAAAACCAGAAATAGCAGATGATTGTTATATTGCTGAGAACGCAACGATTTTGGGAGAAGTGTCAATTGGAGAACAGTGTAGTATATGGTTTAATGCAGTTATTAGAGGCGATGTAAATTATATTAACATAGGAAATAAAGTTAATGTTCAGGATGGAGCTGTTATTCATGCAACTTATAAAACAGCTCCAACAAATATTGGAAACAATGTATCTATTGGACATAATGCAATTGTTCATGGATGCACTATACATGATGATGTGTTAATAGGTATGGGAAGTATTGTTATGGATAATTGTGTAATCGAAAGTAATAGTATTATAGCTGCGGGTGCTGTGGTCACAAAAAATACTAGAGTTGAAGCTGGAAGCATTTATGCTGGTATACCTGCTAAAAAAGTGAAAGATATTAGTCAAGAATTAATTTCTCATGAAATTAATAGGATTGCAGATAATTATATAGAATATTCTAGCTGGTTTAGAGAGTGATTTAATTATTATGTAATCGTGTCTTTCAGAAGATTAATTAGCTCCTCTGCAGATGAAATTTTATTTATTTCACTTGTATTTAAAATAACTTCTAAATTAACATGCTCTTTTTTTAAAATTATAGGGTAAGTATAATTAGTATTGGGGTAAAGTTTTAAAAATTCATCAATGTGATAGAATTTTATATCTAGATTACTATTAATTTTAAAAGCTTTCCAAATCTTATTTTCAGAAAATGTACCGTGTGTTAGCATACATAGATTACAAGTATAAGTTTTAGGGCTAAATAATTTATGACCAATATCAAACAAAGTATTTATAGTCCCTGAATTCGCATTATATATAAACAAAAGAGTATGCATCATTTTTATGACGATATATTATCATAAAGCTAACAATCTAAAAATCTAAATATAATACATCAAGATTGTTATTATTCAAAAGAGATGAGAGTACTCCAGTAGATGTATTTGTGTAAAAAATGGAATTTCCCAAATTTGATGTTTCGGTATTTAATAAATTGTAAGATTTTAAAACTGATTTAGTTTGTTTTGCTACAGCTTCTCCAGAATCTATAATTTGTATATGGTGTGGTAGTAATTCTGAAAGTAGAGGTATTATATAAGGATAATGAGTACATCCTAAAACTAGATAATCGATATTAGCATCTAACATAGGTTGTAAATATTCTTTTAATAGTAATTTCATATCGACAGATTCTGACTTTCCTTCTTCTATTAAAGTAACAATCCCTTCTCCTATTTGCTCTATAACTTGTATGTTATTGGTATATAGATTGGTAGTTTTATGAAATAGCTCACTAGCTAATGTGCCTTTAGTAGCTAAAATACCAATTGCATTTGTTTTAGTTTGTAAAGCAGCAGGCTTTATAGCTGGTTCGATTCCAATAATAGGAATATTATAAGAATTTCGAAGTGTTTTTATGGCATTTGTAGTTGCAGTATTACAAGCAACTATAATGAGTTTACAATTATTTTTTATAAGCAGTTCTGTATTTTTAATACTTAATTTAAGTATCTCTTCAGGGGATTTATTACCATAAGGAGCATATTTACTATCTGCAAGATAAATAGTATTTTCATAAGGCAGTAATTGGCAAATTTCTTTCCAAATAGAAGTTCCTCCAACACCAGAATCAAAAATACCTATAGGTTGTTTACTCATTTCTCACAAAAATAAAAAAGCTGCCTTAATAAGACAGCTTTAAATTATAATTTTAAAATGTAATTTTTTAGATGCCTAATTCTTTTTTAACATCAGCCATTAAATCTTTACCTTCAGCCATAATTAAACCTGGACTATCCATTACATATTGAAATCCTTGCGCTCTAGCTACTTTTTGTATAGCTGCTACTGCTTTTTCACTAATAGGATTTAAAAGATCGGCTTGCTTTTTTTGAATATCTTGAGCTCCTTTTTGTCTAAATTGTTGAATGCTTTGTTCCATAGTCAATAACTCTTGTTGACGTTTTTGATTTTCTTCATCAGTTTTAGTAGAAGCTTCTTCTTGATATTGCTTAGCTTTATTTTGATATTCAGTTACTATACCTTTTAAATCTGTGTCTAAAGTAGTTGCAAATTTTTCAGCTTCAGCTTGAGCTGCCTTATATTCTGGCATTGCAGCTATAAGTTCTTGAGTATTAATATGAGCAATTTTACTCTGTGCGTTCATAAGACTCATTCCACCAATAAAAAGTGTAATTGCTAATAAAGTAGTTTTTAAATGTTTCATTTTTAAGTAATTGTATTATAAATTGTTGTTTTAATTATTGTTTTTTGTTGAAGTGCTATCTTTAGCTTTTTGCTCTTCAAGTTTCTTTTTCCTAGCTTTTTCTCTAGCTTCTAATATTTTCTTTTTCTTTTCTTCTAATGCCTTTTTACGAATTTCTTTTGGGCTTAATTTTTTTGTTTTTTCTTCTCCTACTGTTCCAGTTTTCTTTTCTTTTTCAACTTTTGCTTTTTTAGCACGATCCTCTAATATTTTTTTCTTTTTTTCTTCTAAAATTTCTTTTGGACTTAATTTTTTTGCTGAATTTGTTTCTACAGAGTTTTCTTTATCATTTTTAATTTCTGATTCTAAATTTACCCCTTCTTTTTTAGCTTTCTTTGCATTAGCTTTTTCTTCTCTAGCTTTTGCTCTCTCTTCAGCTATTTTCTTTTTCTTTTCTTTTAAAGCTTCTTTTTTTGCAGCTCTTTCTGCTAACCAATCTTCTTGTTCTTTTTTTCGCTGTGCTTTTCTGTCTGCCAATATTTTGGCTCTTGATTCTTTACTAGTGTCAACTCCTCGCTCTTTTTGAGACGCTTCACGTTCTTCTAAATCCTTTTGTATATCATCTTCTTTTTCAGCAACTTTTCTTTCTCTTCTACTTTCCGCTTGTTTACGATTTGAAGATCTAGTGATTAAACTTAAAACACGATCACTTATATTAAATCTATCTGCAGAGTATAACATAGTAGCTTCAGATTTATCTAAAATATAATCATAATTCCTAGTAGCAGCTATTTCTTGAACAGCATTAAATATTTGATCTTGAACAGGCTGCATTAATTGACGCCGTTGAATTATTAAATCGCCGTTTGGGCCAAATCTTTTTTGTTGATAATCTAAAATTTCTTTTTCTTCAATATCAATTTCTTCTTGACGTTCTTCAATGAGTTCTTTAGTTAATAAAATACTTTCACTACTTAACTGTTTCTTTTTTTGATCAAGGTCAGTTAGTCGAATTTCAATTTCACTTTTCCATTTTTGAACTTTAATTTCTAATTGAGATGAAGCTTCTTGGAATTCAGGTACGTTCTGTAATATATATTCTGTATCTATATAACCAATTCTAATAGATCTTTGTGCAGAGATAGATGAACACACAAATAATAACAATAAAAAAAGAACTTTGATTTTTACATATTTAATAGTAGTCAATTTCATATTATAAACGTTAATACTTAGAAAAAACGTAATTTAAACTAAGTTTTGGATTCTTCAAATAAACGAAATAAATCCTGAAAAATTTTAACACATTATTAAATAGTTATTATGCTTATAGAAAATACCGTGCCAAAAATTAAAACTGTTGTCCAATTATAAAATGGGTCTCCCAACCGTTTTTCTGAGTTTGCCCTGGCAATGGATCAAAACCATGACCAAAATCAATCCCCAATAATCCAAAAGTTGGTAAAAATATTCGTATTCCAGCACCAGCTGATCTGTTTACATTAAATGGATTAAAATCTCTAAAGTTTTCGTATGCATTACCAGCTTCTAAGAATCCTAATGCATATATTTTTGTTTGTGCTTCTAAAACTAGCGGATATCGTAGCTCTAAAGAAAATTTATTATATATAGCACTACCGTCTTGAGGAGTTAATGTGTTATTTCCATAACCCCTTAAACCGACAGTTTCTCTACCTTGAAGATTTCCCCCTTGACCTAATCCATCTCCTCCTAAGAAAAAACGCTCAAAAGGAATAATCCCTCTGTCATTATTGTATGCTCCTAGAAACCCAAACTCAAAACTTGGACGTAATATTAATTTTTTAGTTAATTGTGTGTACCAAAGACCTTTAAAGGTGATTTTATAAAACTCTAAGA
This sequence comes from Flavobacteriaceae bacterium, assembly GCA_003443635.1. Lineage (NCBI taxonomy): Bacteria > Pseudomonadati > Bacteroidota > Flavobacteriia > Flavobacteriales > Flavobacteriaceae > Flavobacteriaceae bacterium. Next base: position 795,216 of record CP031964.1, read on the forward strand.
AATTAAAACGCTCTTGATCTATTTCTGATCTTCGATCTAATAAACCTGTATTTGTAGGATCATTTATTAAATCAGATTCTATCTGATCTCTTTCTTCTCTAAGTGCTCCATAATCTACACCATTAAAAAGAGAATATGGTAGTGAAAACTTACCTGTAAGACTAAAATCTGATCCGCCTTCAGGATAAATAGGATCAAAAAAGGTACTTCGTCTATTTAAACTAACAGTATAAGCTAAATTATTTGATGATCCATTACCGAATGTAAATAACTGCGAGTTAAAATTCTGTAATTCAATATTCTGAAAACTTACAGCTTGAGATAATACGAAAAAATCATCAGGGGCAGTCAATTTTTTTGCAATACCGAAACTAATACCTGTAATGCCAAATCTACTATCTCTATTAGCATCTCTAGTTAAAGGATTGAATTGAAATTGAGTAGATCTGGATATCGAAGCTGAGAAGTTAACAGGTTTTTTACCACCTAACCAAGGTTCTGAAAATGATAAACTATAAGTCTGGAAAAAACGACTAGCTTGTAATCGTAATGCAAAAGTTTGACCATCTCCTCTAGGGACTGGTTTATATGCTTCCTTTTTAAAAATATCTTTAATTGCGAAATTATTAAAGGATAGGCCTAAAGTCCCGATAAAACCACCGCCACCAAATCCTCCTTGTAATTCAATTTGGCTAGATCCCTGTTCTACTACAGAAAATTCTAAGTCTAAAGTACCATCAACTTGATTAACATTTTTGAATTCAGGAGCTATTTGTTGGGCATCAAAAAAACCTAATTGACCTAATTCTCTAATAGTACGTACTACATTTGCTTTACTGTATAACTGCCCAGGACGAACTCTTAATTCTCTATAGATAATTCTATCATTAGTAATTTCATTTCCAATTACATTTACGTTATTAAGATAAGCAGGTTTCCCTTCTACAATCCTAATTTCCATATCTATAACGTTACCTTCTGTTCTAGTTTCTACAGGGGTTATACGTGAAAATAAATATCCAGAATTTTGATATAAATTTGTTAAATCATTTCCATCAGGTCTAGTTTGATCTTCAATTCGTTTTTGTAATTCAACTCCATTATAAGTATCTCCCTTATTAATCCTTAAAACCGAATTTAATTGTTCATCAGTATAAACAATATTTCCTAGAAATTTTACATCTCCATAAGTGTATTTTTCACCTTCGATTAAGTTTATATTGAGACTGATTGTATTATTATCGTTTTTAATTAATGAGTCAGAAACAATTCTAGCATCTCTATACCCAAGTTCTTTATACTTATCTACAATACTAACTAAATCTTCTTTAAAATTATCTTCAATAAATTTTGAGCGTTTATAAAACCTAAGAAAATTCTTTCTTTTGGTTTTTTTCATTGCTTTTCTAAGTCTTTTATTACTTATTTTTTCATTACCGTTAAACGTAATTTTCTTTATTTTTATTTTTTCGCCTTTATCTATATTAACAGACATGTTAACCCTTCTGATTTTTACAGAATCATTGAGTTCTGAGGTGTTAATGATAACTTTTGAATTTAAAAATCCTTTTTCACGATATTTATTTTCTAAAAAATTCTTAGTAGTTGTCAAAAGATTCTCTGTCACCTTAACACCTGTCTGTAATTTATTTTCTTTTATAATATCATCAAACTTAGACTTTTTAACACCAGTTATAGTTAAATCTTTAAGTTGAGGTAAGTCAGTAATTTCAATCTCAAGAGATATTGAATCTCCTTCAATTTTTGTAACAAATATTTCAACACTACTAAAAAGCTTAGATTCCCATAATTTTTTAATAGCACGGGTAGTTTCTTTACTGCTAGGAAGAATTATTTCTGTACCTATTTTTAATTCAGAGAACGCGATTATAGTTTGAGCACTATAATTAGTATTCCCTGATACAGTTATATCTGTTATTTTATATGTTTTTCCATCTTCAATACCTGTAGCTTGTGCAGATATTTTTAAACTAATAAACAATAAAAATATAAATATAAAGCGGATGATATATGTTTTCAATAGTTGTATGTTATTTAAGTTGCTCACTAGTTTTTCCAAACCTTCTCTCTCTTTGTTGATAGTTTAAAATGGCTTTATATAAATCTTTTTTTTCAAAATCAGGCCATAATACGTCTGTAAAATACAATTCAGCATATGCTATTTGCCATAATAAAAAATTACTAATACGTTGTTCTCCACTTGTACGAATTAATAAATCTACATCTGGTAACCCATTCGTGTAAAGATGCTCATTTATTAGCGATTCATCAATTTTTTCTGGCGAAATTATATTATTTTTAACTTTAATGGAAATTTGTTTTATAGTATTTATTAATTCATTTCTAGAACCATAACTTAAAGCTACAGTTAGTGTCATTCTATCATTATCTTTAGTTAATTCTATAACATCATTTAATTCCTTGTAAACCTTTGTCGGTAAGGAATTCAAATCACCAATTGCATTAAGTTTTATGTTATTGTCATGCAAACTTTTCATTTCTTTTCTCAGTGAAGAAATTAATAGTTTCATGAGTGTTTGAACTTCAATTTTTGGTCTATTCCAATTTTCTGTAGAAAAGGCGTAAAGTGTTAAATTTTTAACGCCTAGCTCAGCAGATCCTTCTACAACTTGTTTTACAGCTTTAGCTCCATTTTCGTGACCAAATACTCTTAACTTACCTCTTTGTTTTGCCCATCTACCATTGCCATCCATGATAATTGCAATGTGCTTGGGCATAGTATGTTTTTGTATTTCACGTTTAATGTCCATATCAATCGTTACAATAACAGGGTTTTCGTCCAAACGTGTAAGTTAAAGTAATTCCGGAAAATACATACCAGTCGTTATTGTTTATATTTCCAAACCTAAAACTTGCTAAATCACTATCACTAGGATCACTACCATCTATATTGTCAGAAAAAGTATATCTGGCACCGATTTCTGCGGCTAAAATAAAATGATAAGCAAATCTAGTTTTTATTCCTAAAGTTAATGGAATACCAATTGCTAAATTTGAAGAATCTCCATCAATAAGATTACCACCATTGTCAAAATAAAAATCTTCGTGGCTGAGAAGACTAATTCCTGAATATAAATAAGGTGTAAATTTGGTCTTATCATCATGCAAATTAAAATCAAGAAAAGTAAACTCTAAGCCAGCAGATGCTTCAAAAACATTAGAATTAAAGGATAAACCTCTTTGTTCTCTTCGTGGATCGTCTGATTTTGTATCTATAGCTTCAATATCAGAAAAAAGTAATGATAATCTCCAAGAGTGACGCGGGCTTCTATTCCATTTCACAATACCTCCAAATGCGAATTGATTTGGTGATATAAAATTTGTTCTACCTACATCTCCAATGAAATTACTTCCACCCAAAAACACCCCAACTTCATAAATTTGAGAGTAACTAATCTGATAGGATAAAACACTCATAATTAAGACGAATAAATACCTCATAATGCCCAAAAGTTTGCAAATATAGTAAATAAGATTTGGCTATAATAATTTGCTGTTTAGTATTAGAGATAAACAGAATTAAAACAATTTTATTGTTTAATTCCTCTTATCTTCACCCCATAACAATTTCTTTCTTAAAGTCTTTAAAAAGCTTTCGTTATTTAATTCTATCATTCTAATTTTAAAAGGCGCTTTTTTTATGGTGATATTCGTTTCGTTATCTAAAGTTGCGATTCTAGAATCTAAAGAGACTAAGTGATTTGTTTCTCTTCCAGTAACTTTTAATTTTATTTCTGTAATATCAGGTATTATTAATGGTCTTGCATTTAAATTATGAGGAGCTATTGGTGTTAATACAAAATTTTCAGAATCTGGCATAATAACTGGTCCGCCACAACTTAATGAATACCCTGTAGATCCGGTAGGAGTAGAGATGATTAAACCATCTGCCCAATAAGAAGTTAAATATTCGTTATTTAAACTTGTTTCAATCGTAATCATAGAGGTGGTATTTTTACGACTTACAGTGATTTCGTTTAACGCAACATTAAAATCAAGAATATCTGTATTTTCTGGAGAAGTACTAACGCTTAATAATGTTCTTTCAGATATCTTATAGTTTTTATTTAAAATAGCATCTATGGCTTGTCTTATATTATTTTCTTGAATAGTGGCTAAAAATCCTAATCGCCCAGTATTTATACCTATTACTGGTATAGATAAATCTCTAATATATGTGATAGTTCTTAAAATAGTTCCGTCACCTCCAATGCTAATTAATAAATCAAATGAAGAATCTAAAACCTTAAAAGTTTGAATATTTGTCTTACTAAACTTATAACCACTTTCTTTTTTGATAGAATAGAAATATGAATCTTCAACAAAAATCGAAATATTTTTCTCTTTTAAGATATCTAAAAGCGTTTTAATTGTAGCTTTTGAATTTTCATTGAAGTATTGTCCGAAAATTGCAAGTTTCATAAATTACAAGTTTAGATATTTATCTAAATAATCTGAACGTTCTTTTAAACTACTTATAAAGGAATCGTCAGCGTGTCCCGAAATAATATTGTAACCATATCGCCTAAAAGATTGAATAATTTCATTTAAACCTGAATGACCTATCTTTATGGTGAGTTGAACTATATCGTTTTGAATTCTAGAAATAAATAACCCTAACAACTTAGCGTTATTAGATTCTATAATTTGGCTTACCTCGCTAAACGAATAATCATTATATCCTTTTTCTATAATTAATAAACCTCCAGGCTCTGAAAAAAAAGGCGTTTTTTTAAACAATGAGATAATATCGTTAAGCTCGTAATACCCTAAGTACACATTTTTATTATTTAAAACTGGCATTATGTTAGTGTCATTTTGAGCAAAAACCTCTAAAATATCTAACCATAAGGTGCTTTCTCTAATATAGAACCCTTCAAGCGAATGAAGAGTGTCACTAATAAGTTGTTCGGAATCAAAACAATGCGCATCGGTTTCAGAAATACAACCTATATAAATACCGTCTTTTTGTATAGGGATGTGAGAATAGGTTAATTGATTAAATAACTCTTGAGCACTACCAATTTTATCATTAACATTAAGAGGTTTAATATCATTTATAATGTAGTCACTTATAGCCATATTGTTTTTATAAAACGTTACTGCAAATTAATCAAAAATATAAACATTAAGCCTAACTTACTTTGTATTTTTGCGTTTTAAAATTTTTAATAATGACAAAGCTTAGCGTAAATATAAATAAGATTGCAACTTTAAGAAATTCAAGAGGAGGAAATACTCCTAATGTAATGCAATTTGCTAAAGATGTTCAAGAATTTGGAGCCCAAGGCATAACAATTCACCCGAGGCCAGACGAAAGACATATACGCTATCAAGATGCTTACGATTTAAAACCTATTGTATATACAGAATATAATATTGAAGGAAATCCTATTCCAAAATTCGTAGATATGGTTTTAAAAGTTAAACCAACACAAGTTACTTTAGTGCCAGATGCTGTTGATGCTATTACCTCAAATGCAGGGTGGGATACAATAAAACATAAAGATTTTTTAATTGAAATGATTAAAGAATTCAAGCAAAATGGAATTAGAACTTCAGTTTTTTTAAATCCAGATCTAAATCAAGTTGAAGGGGCTAAACAAATAGGGACAGATAGAATTGAATTGTATACTGAGACATTTGCACATCAATACAGTTTAGGAAATGAAAAAGCTATAAAACAGTATACTGAATGTGCGATTTTGGCGAATTCGTTAGAATTAGGAATTAATGCAGGGCATGATTTATCGTTAGAAAACATTAAATTTTTTAAAGAAAACATTCCTAATTTGTTAGAGGTTTCAATAGGCCATGCATTAATTTCAGAAAGCCTGTATTTGGGGATTGAAAATGTTATAAATATGTATTTACATAAATTAAAATAATGACATTACATTCTAATATATTAGGAGAAGGGAAACCGTTTGTAATTCTTCATGGATTCCTTGGAATGAGCGATAATTGGAAAACTCTGGGTAAGCGATTTAGTGATGAAGGATATGAAGTGCATTTAGTAGATCAACGAAATCATGGGAGAAGTTTTCATAGCGATGAATTTAATTACGAATTATTAGCTGAAGATTTAAAACATTACTGTCAAACTCACCAATTAAATGATATCGTGTTATTAGGTCATTCAATGGGAGGGAAAACAGCAATGTTTTTTGCTGCAGAATATCCAGAATGGGTTTCTAAGTTAATTATTGCAGATATATCTCCTCGTTTTTACCCTGTACATCATGATGCCATATTAAATGGATTATCATCATTAGATTTTAATGTGTTAAAAACTAGAAAAGAAACCGAAATGCAATTGGCAACTTACGTAACTGAGTTTGGTGTGCGTCAGTTTTTATTAAAGAATTTATATTGGATTGAAAAAGGGCAATTAGCACTTCGTGTTAATTTACAAGTTTTAAAAAATAATGTTGAAGAAGTAGGAGAAGCACTTCCAATTTATTCAAAATTTGAAGGAGATACACTTTTTCTTCGTGGTGATAGATCAGAATATATTACTTCTCAAGATGAGCCCATTATAAAAACACAATTTCCAAAAGCTACAATTGCTACAATACAAAATGCAGGGCACTGGTTACATGCAGAAAATCCGATCGATTTTTTTGAAGAAGTTATGAGTTTTATAAGTAAGTAGCCAAACAACTCAACCTTATCAGTAAAAATTAAAATAATTACACTATTAAATATAGTGTAAATGTTAAAGTTTTAAGGGGGTGTGAAATTATTGTATTAACAACCAATAAGTTACAATAAAAACAAAATTTCTCTTAAAATATTCTGTTTTTAGAATTTTAAAATGCAAAATATATTCTGTAGGTTTATACTGTATTAAAAAAACGAATTATAAACTTACCCTACATATAATTCTTTATATGTGATTTTAAAGTGCAGTTTACTCGATATGATTAATAGTTCCCTAATTAGCTGTTTTAATAGCATTTTAAATATTTAATTTTAAAAACAAAAATGTAAATGAAACAACACAAACCTATTTTAAGCATTTTCATAGTATTATTTCTATTATTAGCAGGCTGTACACAAGATGATACGCCTCTAGAAATTGCTCAAGAAGAACAAGAGATTTTTCAAACTGCAAACTCAGAAGATGTATTAAATCTATTTAAACCATTAAGTGTTAATACTGAAAGTATTCAAACTGAAACTTCCTATGAAACTTCAGAAACAAATAATTCGGCTTTTGTGATTCCAGATGTAGAACAAATGACTCAAGAAGAGTTAATTAATAGCGATCAATTAATTACTGTAATTCCAGCAACTACACCTACTATTGAAAGGAGCTATAGTCGCATGTTAGCTATTAATGTTAATGGAGAATTACAAACGATTGTTTTTACAATGATTCCTAATCAATCATCTACCGATGATGAATTTAATGGTAAGTATTATGTAAATGATTTGGAAGGTAATTTAATTAACGAATATAATGTAGAGGATGGATTAGTAGTGGATAATATTTCTACAGAAGAAACTATAGCATCCTCAGTAAGCCAATCTAGTACAATAGAAGAACTAGATGCAGTAGATGTAGGAACTGCATTTAATACGGTAATTAATTTAGACCTTTTGTTTGTTGATTCAAGAGGGCCAGATAGTCTTTCTGATCTTGATAATGCAGAGCCAGTAATGTTTTTTACTGGCGGTGGTGGCTCCCCTTCTGGTGATGACAATAATCCTACGGACTGTTCACCTGGATTCCATTTTGACAGAATTCTTAACAGATGTGTAGCAGACCAACAACAGTTAACTACAGACGAAAAAAACTGTAACGACCTTAATGCGCTTATTGCAGATGCTACCCATACAATTACACCACCAGCAACATCTGTTAAAAGTGCCATAAATAATTTAAAAGGTTTTGCAGATAATAATCTAGATATAGGTGCTGTAGAGCGTGGCTCAACACTAAATCACAGTGGTTCATTAACCCAAAGTGCTAGAGCGGTACCAAATGGTGATCTTACCAGAATTAGATATACCAATGCTGGTATAGCCACCTTTGGTGCTATACATTTACATCCTAATAATGGAGTGGCACACCCTATGTTTTCGGCAGGTGATATTTTTAACCTGTTTGAGTTTTCCAGGGATTATAATAATGGTGTTGTATTAGATTTTTCGATATTTACATTAATTGTAGTAACCTCACAAGGAGAGTATGCCTTAAAAATTAACGACCCTATTAAATTTTCAAGACTTGGTGCTATTTTTGCTACCAGAAATGATGAAGGAGATTCTTCATATAAAAAATTTATAAGAAGGGGAGGGAATGCATATGGTAATTTTCAAGATGCTCGTGGTCGCCCTAACGGTGGTGCAACAAGCTATGAAGAAGCATTTTTAGAATTTCTTGAAGATGAAGATTTAGGAATTAGCTTGCATAAAGCCAGTGATGATTTATCTGGTTGGACAAAATTAACCCTAAGTGGTGATGCCTTTAGCCCCGTTACAGATACCCCTTGTAATTAAAAATCAATAAAAAATTTAATAATACTATATTATGAAAAATTTAATACTACTACTCATAACACTAGCAAGTTTATCTTGCAAAGCACAAAGCCCAGTTTACGGGATTTCCGAACGAGTGAAGCTATCTCCTAATAGTTATAATAAAGATATAGATAACGATTTAAACAAATTTGAAGGGACTTGGGTGTATCAGAACGGAACAACTTCATTTACTATTGTATTCCAAAAACTCGTACAATACTTTAATGGAGATTGGTATGAAGATAAACTTATTGGTAGTTATAAATATATAGAAAATGGCACAGAATTAGTTAATTATCTTCCATCATTTTCAACATCTAAATTTACAATTGATGGAAATACTGTAAAAGTAAAAGAAAGTTTGCCCATAATATGTAATGATTGTTCTCTTAATGAGCGACGTATTGAATTATATTTTCAAGATACAGAAAGAAGCTATCTCTCCTCTAAGATAATAATTCGTTATGTTAATGACAATGGGGTAGATAAAATTCAAGCACATTTGTATGGATTTGGACCATACATCCCACCTAGTGATGATGCACCTGATAGTATAAGAGTTCCTTATGGAGATTATGTGTTAATCAAACAATAAGTTATAAAGTAACTACGGCAAAAACATATAATTTTTGCCGTAGCTTTATTATGAAAAATTTAATACTACTACTCATAACAATTGCAAGTTTATCTTGCAAAGCACAAAGCCCAGTTTACGGTATTTCTGAACGAGTGAAGCTATCTCCTAATAGTTATAATAAAGATATAGATAACGATTTAAATAAATTTGAAGGAACTTGGGTATATCAAATCGGCAGTACCAAATTTACGATTGTTTTAGAAAAATTAATTCAAGATTTTAATGGAGATTGGTATGAAGATGTACTTGTTGGAAATTATAAGTATGTAGATAATGGTTCACCAGTTTTAGATTATTTACCTGAATCAATTAATAATAAACATTACGTTTGGGGAAATACCGTCAAAGTAAAAGAAGGTTTACCTATATGTAATGATTGCCCTCTTAACGAGCGACGTATTGAATTAGAAATTCAAGACACAGAAAGAAGTTACCTTACCTCTAGAATTATATTACGTTATGTTAACGACAATGGGGTGGAAAAAATTCAAGCGCATTTGTATCCTTATGGACGCAGAATTATACCACAAGGGGGTTATACAAATACAAGAGTTCCTTATGGGGACTATGTGTTAACTAAACAATAAATTGTAAAGTAGCTGCAGCAAAAATTTTATGTTTTTGCTGTAGTTTTTAATATGAAAAATTTAATACTACTACTCATGACAATGTGCAGGTTATCAATTAGCTTATAAAATATATGTTTTAGTAAAACAGTAACAATAGCTAACGCTCTCAAAAACATACGTTTTTGAGAGGACTTAATTTATAATGCTCAATCTATGATATAATAGCAATATATGTTGTAGTTTTAATTATAAAAAATGTAATATTACCACTATGAAATTATTCTCGACCCTTTTGATTTTTATGTTTTGTTTTCACGCAGCATATTCCCAGCAAAATGGCCCTTTTAAAGAATACCACGATAATGAACAACTTAAAACTGAAGGTCAATACTTAAATAAAATACGTGTTGGAGATTGGAAAGATTATTATAAAAGTGGTGAGTTATCTAAAACGTATACATATCATAATGGGAAGCCAATAGGAGAATGGAAAAGCTATTATAAAAATGGACGATTAGCAAGCAAATATATTTATGATGTTAACGGAAAGAGAAAAAAAGAGCATGTGTCTTATTATGAAGACGGTTCTTTATCTAATATAACTAATTTAGAAAACGGAGTATATATTACAAGAGGGTATTACGATAGCAGTAAATTAAAATATGTGAGGCAGTTTGAAAGTGGTTATTATAAAGAGTTCCTTGAAGATGGAACGCTTTTAATTGTATCCAATTATTTAAATAATGAGCTTTCCGGTTCTTGGAAACGCTATTATAAAAATGGTACAGTTGAGTGGGATGTTACTTATGAAAACGGTTATAGAAATGGTAAGTATAGAAGCTTTTATGAAAGTGGTCAATTAAAAGTAGATGGTACAATTAAAAATGAGAAAAAAAATGGTAAAGAATTTAGATATCTAGAAAATGGACAATTGAATTGGAAAGGTAATTATACAGGAGGTTTATTAGATAAAAATTGGATAAAATTTGATGCAGACGGTAATGAAATTGAAAAAATTAAATTTAAAAAAGGAGCTCTACTTGATCCAAATTTAAATTCTAAATTAACTCAAACAGATGTGCCGGACGGAGTATTTCTAAAAGTTCCTTATCACCCAGATTGCGAAAAAATTTATGGTAATAAAGCGAGAAAAAAATGTACAAGTGATAAAGTAACTAAGTTTGTTACTAGAAAATTCAATATTAATTTGGTAAAAGGTACTAATTTATATGGGAAAGAACGAATTTTAGTCTTTTTTAAAATAAATGAAACAGGCTCTGTAATAGAGGTAAAAGCAAAAGCGCCACATCTTTTTTTAGAAAATGAAGGCGTGAGAGTTATAAACTTACTTCCAAAATTCAAACCAGGCACTCAAGGGGGTGAACCAATTACTATGCCTTATACTTTACCTATTCTCTTTACAGCTAATTAGTAATAATGCTATTATGAAATTTTTCTCAACCCTATTTACTTTTATTATTTGCTGCCAAATAGCATCTTCCCAACAAAATGGCCTATATAAAGAATACCATGATAACGGACAACTTAAAACCGAAGGTGAATATTTATATAAAAAACGTATTGGTGATTGGAAAAACTATTATGATAATGGACAAGTATCTAGCCTTTATAGTTATACAAACGGAAAACAAAATAAAGAATCTACGGCTTACTTTAAAGATGGCTCTTTAAAGTATATAACTAAAAAAGAAGGAAACGTTTATATTACTAGGGGCTATTATGATGATAGTGGTAAGTTAAAATTTGAAAGAGAGCACACAAGTGGGTATTTTAAACAGTTTTTTGAAAATGGACAATTACTAGTTGAAACTAATTATTTAAATAACCAATTATCAGGTACTTGGAAACGTTATTATGAAAATGGAAATATAGAATGGGAAGTAGTTTATACCAAAGGTTATAAAAACGGAACTTATAAATGTTTTTATAAAAGCGGGCAATTAAAATTAGAAGGCAATACCAGAGAAGGTAAAAAAGAAGGGGAGGAGAAAAGATACAGTGAGAATGGAATATTAAAATGGAAAGGGGATTATAAAAAAGGAAAATTTAATAAGCTTTGGGTAAAATATGATGTAAATCAAAACGAGGTTGAAAGTATTAAATTTAAAAATGGAAAAGTTATTAAAGGGAAAGTTGTGCCAACCCTCATAGATATTCCTGAAGGAAGTTTTGAAAGAGTTCCATTATACCCTGGCTGTGAGGAAGATATAAATAATGAGACGAGAAAAAAATGTATGAGTGATAAAATAACGCAATTGATTTTCAAGAACTATAATCTTAATTTAGCGAGAAATACTGGGCTCTATGGAGTTCAGAGAACTAAAGCTTACTTTAAAATTGATAAGACAGGATCTATTATAGATATAAAAATAGAAGCTCCACATTCTATTCTAAAAGTAGAAGCAGAAAGAGTGATAAAGTTGTTGCCTAAAATGAAACCAGGTATTCAGTGGGGAGAACCAGTAACTGTACCTTATGCCTTTCCTATTGTTTTTCGAGTTCAATAATTTTTAAGCTTGTTATACTAATAATTATCAATGACTTAAAACTATTGCTGAGTTGCAAAAAAATATGTACTTTTGCAGCCCAATTTTCATATTTAAAAAGCAATGAATATTACAAGAGAAAACGTTGACACTTTAAATGCAGTAGTAAAAGTAGATATCACAAAAGAAGATTATAGTGATAAGGTTGATAAAATTTTATCAGATTACCGTAAAACAGCAAATATTCCTGGATTTAGAAAAGGACATGTACCTATGGGAATGGTAAAAAAGCAATATGGTAAGGCTGTTTTAATTGATGAAGTTAATAAACTTATTCAAGATGCTCTTGGTAAATATTTAACAGAGGAAAAATTAGATGTTCTAGGTAACCCATTACCTAAAGCACAAGATGATTTAAATTGGGATGATGATAATTTTTCTTTTGAATTTGAATTAGGTTTAGCACCACAATTTGAAGTTACTGTAAAGGGGAAAAAAGCAATCACGCAATATAAAATTGTTGCAGATGATAAAATGATTAATGACCAGTTAGAGAATATTCAAAAACAATATGGGAAGTTAGTTTCTAAAACAGAAGTTGCTGAAGGAGATGAGATAACTGGAGTTTTTGCAAATGAAGAAAAAGGAATTGATAATTCTACAACAATTACTTTAGATAAAATAAAAGGAAAAGTAAACGCTAAAAAGTTTATAGGAGCTAAACCTGGAGATGTTATTACATTAAAATCTAAAGGATTATTTGCTGAAGAACAAGATGTCGTGAATTTATTAAAAGTAACATCTGATGAAGCTGCAAATTTAGATGTAGAGTTAACCTTTACAATTAATGAAGTTAATACTAGAGAACTTGCAGATTTAGATCAAGAGTTGTTTGATAAATTATTTGGAGAAGGAAATGTGAAATCTGTTACTGAACTTAAAGATAAAATTAAGGAAGATGCAGAGAAACAATTTGTTCAGCAATCAGATCAAAAATTATTAAATGATATTACAGAGTATTTAATTGATAATACAAAGTTTGATTTACCTGTTGAATTTTTACAAAAATGGATTCAAGCTGCTGGAGAAGAACCTTTAGATGAAACTCAAGCTAAAGAAGAATATGAGAAATCAGAAAAAGGAATGCGTTATCAGTTAATCGAAGGACGTATTATGGCAGACAATAACCTTCAAGTAAATTTTGAAGATATTAAGGAGTATTCAAAACAAATGATTAAAACTCAAATGGCTCAATTTGGACAGTTAAACCCTTCAGATAAAGAGTTAGAAGATATCTCTGCTAGAGTATTATCTAATCAAGATGAAGTAAAACGTTTATCTGAGCAGGTTGTAAGCCAGAAATTGTTAGAATTTTATAAGGAAAATGCAAACTTGAAAACTAAAGAACTTACATACGAGAAATTCGTCAAAGAAGTTTACGGATCATAGTTTAAAAAATGATTATATTTAAGCGTTGAATTCTATAGAATTCAACGCTTTTTTATTGATAATAATTTTACACAAAAAAAACATATGGATTACGGAAAAGAATTTGAAAAATTCGCAATAAAAGATCAGGGAATTAGCAGTACATATTATAATAAAATCATTAGTAGTATGTATCCAACTAATTTAACACCTAATATTATTGAAGAACGCCAGATGAATATTGCGATTTTTGATGTGTTCTCAAGGTTAATGATGGATCGTATTATTTTTATGGGTACAGGTATTAACGACCAAGTAGCTAATATAATTCAAGCACAACTACTGTTTTTAGAGAGTACAGATGCCTCAAAAGATATTCAGATATATATTAATTCTCCAGGAGGTAGTGTATATGCGGGTTTAGGTATATATGATACGATGCAATTAATTAAGCCAGATGTAGCTACTATTTGTACAGGTATGGCAGCATCTATGGGAGCAGTATTATTGTGTGCTGGCGAAAAAGGTAAACGTAGTGGCTTAACACATTCACGTGTTATGATTCACCAACCATTAGGAGGAGCACAAGGTCAAGCAAGTGATATTGAGATTACTGCACGTGAAATTTTAATACTTAAAGAAGAGCTTTACAATATAATTAGTAAACATTCAGGACAAGATTACGACAAAGTATATAAAGATAGTGATCGTGATTATTGGATGAAAGCTGATAAAGCTTTAGAATATGGTATGATAGACGAGATACTAGCTCGTAACTAATAATTAAAGATGAATCTTGTTTTTTAAAAACTTATGGCAAAGGAAGAATTAGAATGTTCGTTTTGCGGGCGTAAAAAACCTGAAACTAATTTACTTATCGCTGGTTTAGATGCACATATTTGTGATCGTTGTATTGAGCAAGCACATGGTATTGTTGTAGAAGAATCTAAAGATATTGTAAGTGACGAACTTTCGGCAGAATTAATGTTGAGGAAGCCACAACAAATCAAGGCTTTTCTTGATGAATATATTATTGGTCAAGAACATACAAAACGCGTAATGTCTGTAGCTGTTTATAATCACTATAAACGTTTATTGCAATCACCGACAGATGATGATATTGAGATTCAAAAAAGTAATATCATAATGGTTGGGCAAACTGGTACCGGGAAAACTTTAATGGCGAAAACTATTGCCAGAATGCTTAATGTACCTTTAGCAATTGTAGATGCGACAGTATTAACAGAGGCAGGGTATGTTGGAGAAGATGTGGAAAGTATTTTAACACGTTTATTACAAGCAGCAGATTATAACTTAGAAAAAGCTGAGCGTGGTATCGTTTTTATTGATGAAATTGATAAAATTGCTCGTAAGAGTGATAACCCATCTATAACACGAGATGTTTCTGGAGAAGGTGTACAACAAGCATTATTAAAACTTTTAGAAGGTACAGTTGTAAATGTGCCACCCAAAGGTGGACGTAAACACCCAGATCAGAAGTTTATCGAAGTGAATACAGAAAATATATTATTTATTTCTGGAGGAGCTTTTGATGGAGTAGAACGTTATATATCAAGACGCCTTAATATGTCTGCCATTGGTTATAAAGCATCACATGATGATGAAACTATAGATCCAGATAATTTATTGCAATATATTACACCTAGAGATTTAAAAGACTTTGGGTTAATTCCAGAAATTATTGGAAGACTCCCAGTCTTAACTTATATGAATCCTTTAGACGGTAATACATTAAGAGCAATTCTTACAGAACCTAAAAATGCTATCATTAAGCAATACAAAAAATTGTTTGCTATGGATGATATTGAATTAAATGTCACAGATGGTGCTTTAGAATTTATTGTAGGTAAAGCTATCGAATATAAATTAGGAGCTCGTGGATTACGTTCGTTATGTGAAGAAATCTTAACAGATGCGATGTTTAACCTTCCTGGAAGTGAAGAAACAAAGCTAAGTGTAACTAAATCTTATGCAGAAGAAAAACTTACAAAAACAAAACTTAAAAAGTTGAAAGCAGTATCTTAAAAAGCTTTTTAATTAATGTTTTATATAAAAAAGAAACCACTCTAAATAGAGTGGTTTTTTATTTTGGATTTTTAATTAATACTGCTTTATTATTCTTAATAGCGATGTAAATATAAAATTATTCTTGTATGAAAAAAGCTATATTTCTAGTTTTTAGATAAAGCACAAATTATAATCGTTAAAGGAAAATAAAATTGATTTTCGTCGATGAAATAAGATGTGTAACTTATTTAGCGATTTAAAATTAATAACTCATCTATATAATTACGAGTATTAGACAATCGTGGTACTTTATGTTGTCCGCCAAGTTTATTATTTTGTTTTAGCCAATCATAAAACAAGTGCTTTCTAGCAATACAAATTTTAGGCTTGTTAAGTGTCATATTATTATAACGTTTTGCTTCATAATCTGAATTTAATGACTTTAAAGCATTGTCAAATAATTCATTAAAATAATCAATGTCAGCTGGGAGTGTTTTAAATTCTATCAGCCATTCATGAGCTCCTTTTTCTTTACCTTCCATAAATATTGGAGCAGCAGTGTAATCTTTAATCTCAGCTTTTGTTCTTTTACAAACTTTCTTAAGCGCATCTTCTGCATTTTCGATAATTAACTCTTCACCAAATACATTAATATGGTGTTTTGTACGACCAGAAACTTTAATTCGATAAGGTTTTAAAGAGGTAAATCGTACGGTATCTCCAATTTTATAACGCCATAATCCAGCATTTGTAGTAATAACAACTGCATAATTTTTATTTTTTTCAACTTCATTTAAAGGAATTATTTTTTGATGAGAAGTTCCATAAGTATCCATAGGGATAAACTCATAAAAAATACCATAATCTAACATTAATAATAACTCACTCGATTTATTTCGATCTTGAATTGCGAAGAAGCCTTCTGAAGCATTATAGATTTCATAATATTTAAAATCAGATTTTGGAATAATAGATTTGTATTGATCAACGTAAGGTAAAAAACTTACTCCTCCATGAAAATAAGCTTCCAAATTAGGCCAAATATCTAATAAACTGTTTTTTCCGGTAGATTCTAATACATTGTTTAATAACACGAGCATCCAAGAAGGCACACCAGCCAAACTTGTAACATTTTCTTTTATAGTTTCATCAACAATTGCCTGCATTTTATATTCCCAATCACTCATTAATGATACTTTACTACAAGGAGTACTACTATATTCTGCCCAAAAAGGCATATTATCAATCAAAATAGCAGAAAGATCTCCAAAAGCAGTGCCGTTTTCTTTATATAATTCTTTACTGCCCCCCAAACGTAAACTCTTTCCTGTAAATAGTTGAGAGTTTTCATTATTATTTAAATACATGCACAGTAAATCTTTTCCAGCTGCATAATGACAATCTTCTAGAGATTCGGCACTAACGGGAATAAATTTACTTTTTGCATTTGTAGTACCACTAGATTTAGCAAACCATTTTATAGGAGTTGGCCAGAAAATGTTGTGCTCTCCTTGCCTAGAGCGTTCAATATTTACTTGTGAATCTTCATAATTTGAAATTGGAACACGTTCGCTAAATGTTTTATAATTTTTTATAGAAGCAAAATCGTATGCCTTTCCAATTTCGGTATCTTTAGCAGTGTTAACGAGATCAAGAATTAATTCGTTTTGTACTTCGTCAGGGTATTTTAAAAACAATTCGATTTGATGAAATCGCTTTTTTAAAAACCATGACGCAACAGAATTTACTAAAGGAATTGGCATATATTGGTTATCTTTACGATACTAAAATAACAAAAATCTTTTTATGCATTACCAAGGTGTTTTAACTAAAATGGAAACGGAGTTTGCACAGCCTATTCAATATTTTTTAGTTTTTGAAAACGACTTTTTAAATATGAATCAATTGCTAAATAAAACTGTTCATATCCAATTCGTTAAACATCAATGTTTAAACTGTAAAAACGATCGAGAGATATATAGGCAAGGGTTTTGTAAATCTTGTTTTTTTGAAATTCCTCAAGCTGCAGATTGGATTATGCGCCCTGAATTAAGTACTGCACATTTAGATAAAGAAGATCGTGATTTGGAATATGAAAAGCGAGTGCAATTGCAACCACATATTGTATATTTAGCAAACTCTAGCAATGTAAAGGTTGGGGTTACACGAAAAAACCAAGTACCTACACGATGGATAGATCAAGGCGCACATGAAGCTATTGAAATTGTAGAGGTTCCAAATCGATATTTAGCAGGAATTACAGAAGTTGCATTAAAAGAACATGTAGCAGATAAAACAAACTGGCGTGTAATGCTGAAAAATGAAGCTGAAGATGTAGATTTAATTAATTGGAGAGAAAAGCTTAAAACATATATTCCAGAAGAAGCACAATCATATTTTATTGAAAATAATAAAGAAACAAACTTGGAGTTTCCAGTATTTCAATACCCCCAAAAACCTAAATCTTTAAACTTAAAAAAAACATCAGAGTTTACAGGGAAACTTGTTGGTGTAAAAGGGCAATATTTAATTTTTGAGGATGATACTGTTTTTAATATAAGAAGTAATGAAGGAACAGTAGTAAATATATCTATGATTTGATTTTTTTTTATAGATTTATAAGAAATTATAACCATATTTAAAATGCTTTATCAACTAAAATTAATCACTTTTTTTACCTCCTTATTTTGTTTTATTAATATATATGGCCAACAAAAATCTATCGAAATAACTAGTAAAAGGAATGACGATAATTCAGTGACTCTCAACTTTAAAAAAATGAATCCTGGTAGTACATATGTTATAATTAGCTTTAAAAGGTTGGCAAATACGAATAGTAGAAGTGTAGTGCAAAGAACAATAAAAGGGAGATCAGGTAATGTATTAACTCTAAAACCAATAAACGATAAGAATGGTATAGAGTATTCATATAGTTATACTTATATGGATGGAGATCACAAACCTAAACCAGATGAAAATTTTAAATACGTATTACCATTTAAAAATAAAGAAAAAGTTGAGGTTAGAAATTTAAGTTATTTAGGAAAACGATTTGGAAATACGGAACCTAAGAATTGGAAAGCTTTTCAATTTTTAGTGACCTCAGGAGATACTATTTATGCATCGCGAAAAGGTATTGTTGTTAAAATTGAAAACGATTTAAACTCAGATAATACTCAAGAATATAGTTTTAAATCTAAAGCTAATTATATTATTGTTGAGCATAAAGATGGAACATTAGCTAGATATGGTGTTCTTAAAAAAAATAGTATAATGGTTAAATTAGGGGATAAAGTATATCCTTCAATGCCAATAGCTATTGCTGGCAGTTATGATAAACCCGAAAATAGCCAACTTAGATTTACTGTATATTATTTAGATAAAGGTAATTTAGAAAGTTATGATAGGAGTAAAGAAAATTTGTCTAATCAAAGACATTTTTATGCTCATATTGACCCATTTTTTTATGTTAATGATGGGCAAATAATAAAACTAACTGCTGGAAATACTTATTCCACAATTCTTAATAAAGAAATTATTGAATTAGAAATGACTAAAAGAGAAAAAAAGAAACTGGCTAAGTTTAACTAAAACGCATATAACTTTATAGCTTGTACTAATCCAATAACCACTAATAAAACTCCTGTGATTTTATTAATCATTAAACTTATATTTTGAACCTTGTTTTTAATAATGATACTAAATTTACTATATAAGTATAGTGTTAATAGTTTACCAAAATAAACTCCAAAAAAGAATAAAAATAATACAGTTAATGATGATTTTAAGGATAGCATAATATCGTTATTATTAATAATACTAAATGCTACGATCCAATAAATTAAAACGGGGGGGTTTAAAATACCAGTTAAAAACCCTGTGGCATATTTAGATTTTGCTAGTTTATTCTTTTTTGGTTTTTTTTCAGATTGTTTTTTAAAAAATAAAAACCCTCCAATTGTAATTAATAAAATCGCAATTACAATTTGGATCCATAGGTTATCATTAAAAAAATCGCGAACGACCATATTACAATGTAATGCGTAATATGATAAAATTACTTCAGCAATTCCAGCAGCAAAAGCTATTTTAAAAGCTTGTTTTGCATTTTGCTTTAAAGTAGTATTTATAACTGCTATATTAGAAGCGCCTAGAGGTAAAGCTCCTATAAAGGCTGCTAAAACACCTACTATAAAATAAATTATAACCATTATCTTTTTGTAGTGATTGGAAGATCAAACTTACAAAGAATTTAAGTATAACAAAAAGAAATATAATTTATACTAAAGGGCTAATTAACAGTATCTTTTTTCTTCTTCTTTTTCTTGAAAAGACTATTAATGGCATTATTTACGCCGTCTTTTATGATATCATCTTTTGCTTTAGTAGAATCAGGAGTATTAGATTTTGTTTTTTTTCCTCCCAATAAATCACCTATTAAATCTCCAACTTTATTTTTCCCTTTATTAAGTAATTTTTGTTTTTCAATTTCGATAAGCTGTTGAGTTAAATTAGTTATTGCGCTGGTAAGATCGGTTTTTACTAGTGGTTTTGTATATGTTCCACCAATAGTTGCTGTAATAGGGATCGTCATTGTATTAACTTGAGAATCATTTATACGTCCTATAAGCTGATTAACATCGCTTCCTAAATATTTTGCAGGAACTTGAAAAACAGCATCGTAAGCTATAGAGGTATCAAAACCATGAGATCCAGAAATTTCAATAGGAATATCTTCGTATTTAAGATTAAATGGTTTAACATTTACTTTTCCGTTGGCAAAATCTAACCTTGTTTTTAAATCTTTAAGTTGTAATTTTTTAAAATCTATAAATTGTAATGCTCCTCCTAGTTGATTTAATATTTCTGTATTAAGTGGGTTTACGGTAGAAGTCATTATTTCTGCATTAGAATTTCCAGAAACTGTATTTAAATCAGGAGTAAACTCATTAGTTAATTTTCCTGACAAATCAATAGTGGTATTCAATTTTCCGTTAAGAATTCCTGCAATTGGAGCTAAGTTTTGTAATAATTTTAAACCATTAAATGATTTTGCAATGTCAAAATCATTAGCGCCAAGTACTAAATTAAAAACAGGAATTTCTGTATGGGTTGCTACATTACCATTAATAGTTAATTTCCCGTCAAATAAATTTGAAGTTAAATTGTTTAATGAAGCCTGTTGATCTTTTATCTTTAAATTTCCTTTTACATCTTTTAAAATCAAATTATCATACACTACATTTTTTACATTGGCATTAATATTACAATCTAAAAAATCCGGAATTTTAAGTGATTCAGTATCGCTTGTTGTTTTATTTGAAGTGTTATTTGTTTCATCTTCAACCATAAAGTCACTTACTGAAAAATTATCAGAAGTGAGATTAAAGTTTCCTTGTAGCTTTTTATCGCTTAATAAAAAACCTAGTAAATTAGTAATAGTTCCATCTGCATTAAAATCACTCTGTCCAGTTTTAGCACTAAAATCTTTTAGTGTAACAAGGCCTGGTTTAAAATTTACATTTGCTGTAGAAATATGAATTGGATTGACGATATCTTCTGAGGAAAAAATAAAGTTATCTATACTTAAATCACCATTATTTTTAATACGTTCATAAGCATTAGTTTCAAGAGCTTTCATATCAAAATTAGAACGAATATTTGCTTTTAAAACTCCACTCAATTCTTTGTCTAATTCAATAGGGTAGGCTTTCGTAATATTTCCTAAATTAAGTGTGCCATCAATATTGCTATTAACCAGCATATTAGTCGTTAAATTCTTTAAAGTAGCTGATGATTTAAATATATCTTCATCAATTTTAAAATTCAACTTATCAATTAATATATAGGTGTCATCAATATTCCCTGTTGTGTTGCGTATTGAGGTATTTATAGAAATATCTTTAACGCGTTTTGGCAGATCAGGGTATTTAAATGAGGCATTATTTGATGCAATATTTATATTTAGATTTGGAATAGTTTCGTCAGAAGACAAACCTTTTATGATACCTTTTACTTTAAAATCACCAGAAGTTTCTACATTATCTAAATTTTTAGAATAAGCTTTAGGAATTACAGCTAAGAAATCTTTAAATGATGATTCTGGATTTTCAAAAGTTATATCAATGTCTTGACCATTTTCTAATTGTTGTACATAGCCCTCAAAATGTAGAGGTAACTCGTTAATATAACCTTTGTTTTCTTTAAAAGTGTATTTGCTATTAGCAAGATCTAATCCTATAAGTGCATCTAATTTAATAGGATTACTATTTAAGTAACTAGTGCTATCAATATTAAAACTAATATTTGCTTCTGTATTAGTATCTAATTCAGATTGGTCAGCAGAGAAGATTCCTTTTCCTATATGGTTTAATTCAGAAATATATATGGATGTTTTTGAAAGATCATCAATATAGGTTAATGCGCTGTTATTAATTTTGTAATCTTCAATGTCGATAGAAAATCCACTAGATTCTTTTTCAATAGCATCCTCTTCATCCACACTTTTTTTAGCAATATCATAATTGGCGTTTCCAAATTTATCTGTTTTTAATACTAATAATGCTTCATTAACATAAATAGAATTCACAACCATAGGGTCTTTACTTGTGTCTTTAAATAATTCTTTTATAGACATTGTAAAAGCTATAGATTTTATAGAAGCTAAATTTTCATTTTCAAAAGGCGCAAAATTGGTAACTTCTAAATCATTTACACTAACATTAGCTTTAGGGAAGCTACTTAAAAAACTTATGTTAACGTTACTGAATTCAACTTTAGCATTAATATTGTCATTAATAAGGTTTTTAACTAAATCTTCTATTTGTGATTTAAATAAAAATGGAGCAACAATCAATAAAATAAGAATTGAGAGTAGTGTTATACCAATTACTTTTAGAGCTTTTTTCATAATTTTTGTCATTCTGAATTCATTACTGTGTAGGCAACAATCTTTGTAAGGATATATAATTAAATACGTGTAAGATTAAAAAATAGTTTATAATTAGATGTTTTTTAATGTTAAATCAATTCTATTTCTTCATTAGTTTTAAGTTTAAAACGTTTTCTAAACAGAAAAACACCTAAATATAAAAAAGGAGTGTCAAACAGAGCGACAAGTACTTTAAACAAAAAGCCACTAATTAATAAACCTTTAAAATTAGACCAATCTATAATTCCAAATGAACAAAGAAGTAATAAAATAGTTAATGTATCTACAAACTGAGAAAACCAGGTTGAAAAATTATTACGCAACCATAAATGTTTGCCTTTGGTTAAACGTTTCCAAAAATGATAGATTTGAATATCTATAAATTGTGCAAATAAATATGTAATCATACTGGCAAATACAGCAATAACAGAATTTCCAAATACGGTAGTGAACAATTTATCATCTACTGGAGACCAATCTGTAGCTGGAACACTATTAGATACATAAATAATTAAGAGTGAAAATACTGAAGCAAATATCCCTGCTATTACTACTTGATTCGCTCTTTTTTTTCCATAGATCTCACTAATTAAATCGGTTATTAAAAAAGTTATAGGATAAGGTAAGATGCCAACAGAAATTTCAAAAAGTTTATTTCCAAAAACTTCTACGTCAATTGGATACCAATAAAAAAATTTCTGAAAGATTAAATTTGAAACTACTAAAGATGTGATAAATAAAGCTGCTAAAAATAGATAAATACGTTGTGCTGCAAGTTTGTCTTTAAGAGTCATAATTGTGGATAAATTCTTATTACAAATATAGCTTAAAGTGATTTTGTTTTGTTTATTTGGAAAACGAATTATGAGTCAACCATCTAAAATTTACATATCGTTAGGAAGTAATAAAGGAGATAAATTTAAAAATCTTCAGAATGCTATTGACGCTATTCATCAGAATGTTGGAAATATAAAAAATATCTCCAAAGTATATAATTCGCCAGCATTTGGATTTGAAAGCAGTGATTTTTTCAATGCTTGCCTTTGTGTAGAAACTCTAAAAAAACCTAATGCAGTGATGAAGCAATTGCTTGCGATTGAAAAATCTTTAGGGCGAGTTCGTTCAAAAAAAACTAAGGGTTATGAAGCACGGAGTATTGATTTAGATATTATTTTAATTGATGATAAGATTATAGATACAAAGCTACTTAAAGTTCCACATACAGAAATGTATAAGCGAAAGTTTGTGTTGAAACCTTTAAATGATATTGCTTCAAAAATACCTCACCCCGTATTTAATGAAACAGTAGAAGCTTTACTTAAAGATTGTTCTGATGAAAGTAATGTTGAACCTGTTAAAATTTGGCTGAAAAACCCTATGAGAAATTATGGATTTTCAAAATACCGTTATATAGCCATTGAGGGAAATATAGGAGCAGGAAAAACTAGTTTAGCAACTAAGATAGCACAAGATTTTAATGCAAAACTTATTGCTGAACGTTTTGTAGACAATCCGTTTTTACCTAAATTTTATGAAAATACAAAACAATATGCTTTTACATTAGAGATGTCTTTTTTAGCAGATCGTTATCAACAGCTTACAGACGATGTTTCGCAACTTGATCTGTTTAAAGATTTTATAGTTAGTGATTATGATGTATTTAAATCATTGATTTTTTCTAAGATTACACTTCAGGAAGATGAGTTTAAACTCTATCGAAAGCTTTTTTATTTAATGTATAAAGATGTTTCAAAACCTGACTTGTATATTTACCTGCACCAAAATACAGCACGCCTTCAAGAAAATATTAAAAAACGAGGCCGCAAATACGAGCAGAATATTGAAGATGATTATTTAGAAAAAATTAACGCAGGATATTTAGAGTTTTTAAAAACTCAAACCAATTTTAATGTTAAGGTTATTGATATCTCAGATAGAGATTTTGTGAAAAACAGAGAGGATTATTTGAGTGTCCTTAAAGAAATAACAAATTAAAACAGTGTATATAGTGTTGTTATAATCCTTCCTTTATTATTATCCAAAATAACCTCACTTAAGTTTTCTTCTTCTTTGACTTTTAAATTAAAAGGAGCTTCTAGCAAATTTACACCACTATTATGTTTTAATCGGATGCCTTGACCAGAAATAATATCTTTGTTTGGAGTAAAACAACCTATTGGTATATGCTCAGTTAAGATAATATATTTGTAATGCTTTAGTTTTTTGATTATTTGATTTATTTCAGTATTAGATAGATGCTGAAGAACTTGTCGTAATATAATACAGTTAGTGGTTGGTAAATTATCTTTGGCAATGTCTAAACAATAAAATTCTAGACCATCTGCTTTAAAAAGCATTTTATTTCTTTTAATTAATGATTCAACAATATCTATGGCAATATATTTGCTGGTATGTTTGATGAGATGTTTTCCTATGTTGAAATCTCCGCAACCCAAATCACAAATGGTTAATGAATTATTGTGAGCATCTAAAAAATTAGTTACAGCTTTTAAATAAGGATTTATGATTTTTGAGATATGTGAGCCTTCACCAGAATAAAAGTCAAAATTTTTTCCACCCCAAAGATGCCTCTCGTAAATTTGTTCCATTGCAGCTTTTGTAGCCCAAGGCACCTTTATTCTTTTCGTCATTTTTTCGTTAGGATATCAAGATTATTGACATTTTAGATAAAGATTTTGTGAAAAACAGAAACGATTATTTGAGTATTGTTGAAGAGATTTGTTCGAGAGATTAAAAAAGCAAGTAGGGTTTGCTTTTTTAATTTTAATTATGATAAAATGGAATCATAATTAAGAACAACCACATGGTTTTCCTACGCAACTAAGGATAGGGTTGCAATTTGGTGGTGGTGTTTGCTCAGGAATTCTTATGCAACATTTATGAGTCTCTCCAGTTTCAACATCACCTCCAAATAAATTGGATAACTCCTGTAGTGTAAGTTGTTGTATTCCATTAAGTTTTAAAAGATTTTTTAACATAAGACAAAATTTAAAATTAATAATTGTCTTAAAAGTAGTAAAATAAACAGAAGAATTTACTTTGTTTATTATTTTATTAATTTTGAAAACAAATCCCAGATCATAACTCCAGCACTAACAGAAATGTTTAAAGAATGTTTGGTGCCAAATTGAGGGATTTCTAGTACTAGATCACTGGCAGAAACTATTTCTTGATCAACACCTTTAACTTCGTTTCCAAAAACGAGAGCATAAGTTGTGTTAGTTTCAGGAGTGAAATCATTCAGCATTATTGCATTTTCAGCTTGTTCGATGCTAACGATTTTAATGTTTTTAACTTTCAATTTTTCAATAACACCCATTGTATGTTCAGCATATTCCCAAGCAACAGTATCTGTACTCCCTAGCGCTGTTTTATGAATATCTTTATGTGGTGGTTTAGCTGTAATTCCGCAGAGATAAATTTTTTCAATTAAAAATGCATCGCTGGTTCTAAAAACACTCCCAATATTATTTAAACTCCTAATATTATCTAAAATAATAATTAAAGGGGTTTTTGGAGCATTTTTAAAATCATCAATACTTAAACGTTCTAATTCGCTATTTTTTAATTTTCTCATGTTAAAATCTCCATATTATTGTAGATAACTTATGTATTTTCAATTTTATAAAAAATCAAATATTAATTACATTAGCAATCTTATGACTTTGCAAAAATAATATTTATAAACTACTTGTCTGTTGGCTTCAAAAATTAAAAAAGTAACACCTTTAATGCAACAATATAATGCTATAAAAGCAAAATATCCAGATGCATTATTATTATTTAGAGTAGGTGATTTTTACGAAACATTTGGAAGTGATGCTGTAAAGACTTCAAAAATTTTAGATATTATTTTAACCAAACGTGGTGCTGGTAGTGAAAGTGAAACCGAATTGGCAGGTTTCCCGCACCACTCTTTAAATACATATTTACCAAAACTAGTAAAAGCGGGAGAACGCGTTGCTATTTGCGATCAGTTAGAAGACCCTAAACAAACCAAAAAAATTGTAAAACGTGGTGTAACAGAATTAGTAACACCAGGTGTAGCACTAAATGATGAGGTGCTACACTCTAAATCCAATAATTTTTTAGCATCCGTTTATTTCGGGAAATATATTGGAGTTTCTTTTTTAGATGTTTCTACAGGAGAGTTTTTAACCTCACAAGGGAATGAAGAATATATCGATAAGCTATTACAAAATTTTAATCCGAGTGAGATCTTAATTTCTAAACAAAAGCGTACTGAATTTGCTAATGCTTTTGGAAGTGATTACCATACATTTTATATGGAAGATTGGATATATCAAGATGATTATGCTAATGAGACGTTATGCAAACATTTTGAAACAAAATCACTCAAAGGTTTTGGTATTGCAGATTTATACGAAGGAATTATAGCTTCAGGATCTATTTTACATTATCTCGCCGAAACTCAGCATCATAAACTACAACATATTACAGCAGTAAATCGTATCGCAGAAGATGAGTATGTGTGGATGGATCGTTTTACTATTCGAAATTTAGAATTGTATCATTCTACAAATATGAATGCGGTAACGCTCATTAATGTTATTGATAAAACGATTTCTCCAATGGGAGGTCGTATGCTAAAGCGTTGGTTAGCATTGCCCTTAAAAAATGTCGAAAAAATAAAAAGCCGCCACGAGGTAGTTAAATACTTATTAAACGAATCGGAAACCTTAAATAAAATACAGAATCAAGTAAAAAAAGTAGGTGATATAGAACGTTTAATATCTAAAATAGCAACTGCTAAAGTATCGCCTCGAGAAGTAGTTCAACTTAAAAACTCGTTAGAAGCTATTGTTCCTATTAAAGCAATGACATCTAATTGTAGTAATGATGCTTTAAAAGTTATTGGGGATACTATTCAAGATTGCGAAGTGCTTCGTGAAAAAATTAAAGAAACTTTAAATGAAGATGCACCAGTTAATATTTTAAAAGGAGGAACAATTTCTTCAGATTTCTCTTCAGAGTTAAAAGAACTTAGAGATTTGGCATTTTCTGGGAAAGACTATTTGGATAAAATGCTGGAGAGAGAAAGTGAACGTACAGGTATTCCGTCATTAAAAATAGCATCAAATAATGTATTTGGTTATTATATAGAAGTACGAAATACACATCGTGATAAAGTTCCAGAAGAGTGGATTCGTAAACAAACCTTGGTAAATGCCGAACGTTATATTACTGAAGAATTAAAAACCTATGAATCTAAAATTTTAGGTGCAGAAGAACGCATTTTAGCTATCGAACAACAGTTGTTTTCTGAGTTAGTTGGTTGGATGAATCAATATATAAAGCCAGTACAGCAAAATGCACATCTGATTGGTCAATTAGATTGTTTATGTGGTTTTGCACAGTTAGCAAAAGAGAATCATTATGTATACCCAATTATAGACGATTCATACGATTTAGAAATAAAAGAAGGACGACACCCAGTTATTGAAAAACAATTGCCTTTAGGAGAACCTTATATTACTAATGATTTATTTTTAGATAGATTTACTCAACAAATTATAATGATTACAGGGCCTAATATGTCTGGTAAATCAGCGATTTTAAGACAAACAGCACTAATTGTTCTATTAGCACAAATAGGAAGTTTTGTGCCAGCTGGAAGCGCACGAATTGGTTTAGTTGATAAAATTTTTACACGTGTAGGTGCAAGCGATAATATATCGATGGGAGAATCGACATTTATGGTGGAGATGAATGAAACAGCATCTATACTTAATAATATGTCAGAACGTAGTTTGGTATTACTTGACGAGATTGGCCGTGGTACAAGTACTTATGACGGAATTTCTATCGCTTGGGCAATTAGTGAGTATTTACATGAGCATCCAGCAAAAGCAAAAACATTATTTGCAACGCATTATCACGAACTGAATGAAATGACCGAAACTTTTGAACGCATTAAAAATTATAATGTGTCTGTAAAAGAGTTGAAGAATAATGTTCTTTTTTTAAGAAAATTAGTTGAAGGTGGTAGCGAACATAGCTTTGGTATTCATGTGGCTAAAATGGCTGGAATGCCACAGCAAGTGATCCATCGTGCAAATAAAATATTAAAGCAATTAGAAAAATCACATTCTAGTGAAGAACTCACTGACAAAGTGAAATCTCTAGATGATGAAATGCAATTGAGTTTTTTTAATTTAGATGACCCTCTTTTAGAGGGCATTAAAGAAGAAATTCTGCATATAGATATTAATACTTTAACCCCAGTTGAAGCTTTAATGAAGCTTAATGAAATTAAACGAATGCTTCAAAAAAAGAAAAGAGCTTAAAAGAAATTATTTTTTGCAAAAAAGCCTTTGGTATTATTATAAATATTTTAAATTTGCACCTCCTTAAGCAATTAGGGATTACAACAAACGTTGTAAGTTCTTTTAAAACTACTGCGAAAGTAGCTCAGGGGTAGAGCATCACCTTGCCAAGGTGGAGGTCGCGGGTTCAAATCCCGTCTTTCGCTCTAAACCTTAAAAATATACCAATGCTGAAGTGGTGGAATTGGTAGACACGTTGGACTTAAAATCCAATGTCCATTAGGACGTACGGGTTCAAGTCCCGTCTTCAGTACTAAAGCCTTTATCGAAAGATAAAGGCTTTTTTTATTCAAATTAAAATGTCTGTTATTTTAGCTTTTAAGAATATTATCTATAACAGAACCAGAAATAATCTTTATAGCTCCTTCTTGTTGTTCACCAGCTATTTGACTATTAACCCTCCAATTGTATGTGGTAACAATAATGATTTTTTGTTTTGGTACAATTAAAATCGTTTGCCCTCCATAACCCTGAGCCATAAAACCAGAAACACCATTTCCTTCTCCTATCCACCAACCATATCCATAACCTTCATTACTTCCAAATAAATTGGGTGGCTGCTGTTGTTTTGTAGCATCTTTAATGAATCTTTCAGAAATAATACGTTTTCTATTAAACTTACCTTTATTTATATAGAGTTCCCCAAATTTCATCATATCTTTAGGTTTTAACTCTAAGCCAGCACCACCGTTATAAAAACCATCTGCATGTTGCTCCCATCGTAAATCGGTAATTCCTATAGGTGAGAACAAATATTTTTTTGCAAACTGAAGTGTACTCATACCAGAAGCTTTGGTTAAAATAGCAGAAAGTAAATGCATTCCACCACTATTATAATTCCATACTGAACCAGGTTCATGAATGATAGGTTTGTCTAAAACGTAGTTGAACTCATTATTTGAAGTAACCCATTTATTGTATTCTGAATTTCTGCCATTTTCATTCCATTCTAACCCACTAGTCATACTAAGCAAGTGCTTTATTTTAATGGCTTCTTTTTCTTTGGAAGTTTCGCTTAAATAAATTGAAATAGATTCGTCTACCCCTCCAATAATCCCTTTGTCAATAGCGATTCCAATTAATGAAGCTATTACACTTTTTGTTACCGAACGAACATGATCTAGGCTATCTGAAGAATAGCGTTTAAAGTATTCCTCAGCAATTAACTTATGATTGTGATTTACTAATAAACTTTTAATATTATTAATGTTTCGAGCTGTTTTGTATACGTTTTCTAATTCTAAAGGATAGTAACCTTTAGAGTTTGACGCGGAATATCTATCAGATTTATTTTGTCCACAACTTTGAAAACAAATCAAGATCACTAATAATTCAATAATTCTTTTCATTTCAAATTAACTTTATAAAACGGATGAATTTTTTTAATCTTATTTTTTGTCGAGATATTCAAACAATTTTAATTTCAGCCACCAACGATAGATCTCATCATCATCAGCGTTATATAAACCTTGTGCTAATAAATAGGGAGCTTCATTAATAATAAAAAACTTATTGACTACCGCAGAAGTAGGGTTGTTAGTATTTTCTACTACATATG
This sequence comes from Flavobacteriaceae bacterium, assembly GCA_003443635.1. Lineage (NCBI taxonomy): Bacteria > Pseudomonadati > Bacteroidota > Flavobacteriia > Flavobacteriales > Flavobacteriaceae > Flavobacteriaceae bacterium. The sequence continues at coordinate 825,813 of CP031964.1, forward strand.
GTTTGTATTTCTTATTATCTGGTGTTGTATAATCTACTTGTCTGGTAACAATACCTACAGCAAAAGCCTGAGCTCCTTGAGATGGAAAAAATATTGGTTGTAATTTAATTTTATCCCCTTCTTTTAAATCCATTGCTCCCCACATTAAAAAACGCAATTGACGAAATCCAAACGAAGGTTCTGAAGTTGTCAGTTCTTTTAAATCTACTTCTCCAGTTGCTGTATTTAAACGGGAAGTGACAATTTTATCTTCGAGCACTCGAACCGTGGTATAATCTTCAGGGGTTGAAACTTTTGGTCCAACCGCTAAATATAGCTGTAGTGTTTTTTCATCAAGATAATAAAATTGTGTACGTCCGTTGGTATCTTCAAATTCGGGAGAACCTGTATCGTGAACTTCAAAAAGAATAGCAGATTTTCCATACCAATATACTTTCTGTGCAGTCATGATAACCTGATCGTTTACCGCTTGTCCTTTTTTATTTGTGTATGTACGACTATAAACAGCTCGATATGGGCGGAAATTTTTGAAAGTAATGTCCTTAGGAAACGTTGATGGCCAACTTTGAAGGTCTGCAAATTTTTTCTTGTAAGGGTGAATACTTTGGGCATTACATAATGATGATGTAATAGCCACTAGAAGTATGATTAATAGTGTTTTAAAATAATTTTTCATAATATTGTTGTTAATTGATTGATGCTTTAAATATCGCTTGTAAAACTTCAAAAAAAGGGATTTAAAGATGTTTTTTATGTGACGTTTTTGTGATGAACAGAATGAGATAATTATCTGATGTATATTGTCAAAAAAAATCTTTTATGAGTAATACTATCACTGAACCATTTACAGTTGGCGATTGGTTAATTGAACCAGAGTTATTATGTATTTCAAAAAGTAAAGAAGTCAGAAAGTTGGAATTCAGAACTATGGAGATTTTACTTTGCCTTGTTTCTAATCAAGGAGAAGTAGTGTCAAAAAAGAAATTACTTAATGAAGTTTGGGGAGAAGTATATGTAACTAGTAATTCATTAACAAGAGGAATTTCAAAATTAAGAAAAGCTTTTGATGATGATCCTCACAATCCAAAATATATTGATACTATAAGTAAGTCTGGTTATAGGTTAGTTGCTCCCGTTAAATTTAATCTGGATTCTAATTATAACACACAACTTGGCACCTTAATATCTCCAACAACCTCAGATGATAAAAGTAGACGATGGTTATGGAGTTTGGTCGCTATAACTGTTGTTTTAGTATTTAACTTAGCGAGTGTTTCGTTTAGAGATATCTATTCTGAGTTCTATGACCCAATTCCAGTTTCTACCCTTGTAGGGCCAGAGAGAGGGTTGGCTATATCTCCTGATGGAAAAAAAATATCTTTCTCTTATGTCGAGCCAGGAACAAATAATATAGATGTTTATGTAAAACTTCTTGACGATTTGAGTCAAATCAAATTTACAAACCTAGAAACTCAACAAGCCTATGGTATTTGGTCTCCTGATGGGAATTACATGGCTTATGCTAGCGTAGAAGATGGAAATTGTGGTATATATAGAGAACCAAGTTTTGGAGGAGAAAAGGTTCGTATTGGAGATTGTTTTCAGGCACCAAGAGATTTTGTATGGTCTCCCGATGGAAAGACTATTGCATTTACTGATTTCAAGCCTAGACGGCAAACCAGAAGTATTTTTTTCTTGGATATAGAAACCCATGTTTCTGAAGAAATTTTAACTACCGAAAAAGGAATATCAAATAAGACTCCTACCTTTAGCTCAAATGGAGAATATCTTTTTTTTAATAGAACCATCGATGGTCAAAATGGAGATATTTATAAAATGCGCATTTCTGATAAAGAATTAACCCGTCTAACTTTTGATAATTCATGGATTCTTGGATTAGACATTTTTGATAATGGGAAGCAAATAGCTTTCTCCTCAAATAGAGGAGGTCCATGGGCGATGTGGAAAATGCCTATTTCAAATGGAATTATAACACGATTTCATATCAATGATCGAGTGCCTGCTTATCCAAGATTTTCTGCTAATGGAAAACGTATGGTATATAAAAGTATCCAAGACCAAATTCAACTTTGGACTATTGAGAAAGAAGAATCAGGATTTAAAACCCCTGTACAAGTTGCCAGTTCTACCAGAACTGAAATACACCCATCTCTTTCTAACGATGGAAATAAAATAGTATTTATATCTAACAGATCAGGAAATTTTGAAGTTTGGTCCAATAACTTAAAAGATAATAATCTTACTAAATTAACGTCACTTAAAGGTAGTTTTGTTAATATGCCGTCCTGGTCTCGAGATGGATCTGAAGTGGTGTTTGATGCTAGAATTAATGAAGATAATGCCATATATATATTAGATGTAGCTTCTAAACTAATAAGAACTTTTATTGACTTAAAAGGAGATCAGGTTAATGCTCGTTATTCTAGAGATGGGAAATTTATTTATTTTGCCTCTAATCACTCAGGAACATGGCAAATCTGGAAAAAATCAGTTTTTGATACTAATGCAGCTATTGAGCAAATAACCACCAATGGAGGATATCATATGCAAGAAGGTTATAATGATGGTTATTTGTACTATTCTCGATCTGACGCTTCAGGTATATGGAGATTAAAAGAAGGAGATGATAAAGCAGAAGAATTATTTATATCAAATTTAAGTAGTATCGATTGGGGGAGTTGGGTGCCAGTTAATGATGGAATTCTCTATATAAATAGAGATTTTGGAATACAAATTTACCACCAATCTTATAATACAGAAAAAGCACCTGTTTCTCTATTTAATCCTGCCAAGCGAATTCAGCTAGCAAACCCAACCTTAACTGCTACTTTAGATGGAAGTAAAATTATATTTGCTCAGATTGAAAATAGTGAAGATGAAATTATGATGGTAGATTTTAAATAATGTCTTTATAATATTTTTATTAATCGAATACTATATTTTGTTCAGATTTATTATAAAGCTCTATATTTTTCACTTCACTTAATCCATAAAATCGATACCGCACGCCAACAATATCTCCAATAGAATTTTCAAATTGAGTTGAGAAAACTTTTTTATGATCTACAGAAACTGTAAGATGTTTGTTTTCTGTTTTAATATTAATAATTCTAAATTCAGAAAAATCTACGCCTAAAGAAGATAAATCATTTGTTTTACCATTTATCGTTTTTTCACTTATTAAGCCTTCAATTTCTGAAATACAACCTGAAATTGCAAACGGAATAATTAATGCACTTTTTGTGCCTATAATGTATACATATGTTTTTTGACAAACCGCCCATTTTTCTCGATATACATTTTTAATACTCGAGTTTAAGATAAAATTATCGCCAGAAATGGAGTCTAAAGAATTAATATAATGAAATGTAGAAATTAAAGGTTGTGTACTAGATTTAATTTCATTCATTACGTTATTCGAAAATGATAAATTGTGCTGTGACCAGCTTTTATCTCTTATGTATTTTGGTATAGGTTCATAATCTATGGTTGCTAACCAGCCATCTGTTTTAATAAATAAATCGTGCTCTTTTATGATATTACCATCAATCATTAATTTTGCTCTAAAATAACCAGGATAGTAATACTGTCCAGTCGCTTGAGTTTGCTCTTGTTCTAACTTTATGATTTTTGTAGGATCCCAAAACTGCTGAATATAAATGCTATCTGATTGAACTCCGTTTAAATTAAAATCAAAAACTACTGAGTTAGGTAGTCCTTTGGTAACAGGCTTACTTGCAAATGTTATCTTTGAAACATCAAAACCTGCCTCTTCTTTATTATTAATACCTATAACCGAAAACAGTGAAATAAAAAACAGAGCAATTATTGAAGCATATCCAAAAATTTTAACCTTGTTATCGTTAGGTTTTATTTTTCTGTTTTCAGAAATGTTGTCCTCAGATTTTATTTTAAAATCTCTCCAATTATCATATCCTGCAAATTGAGAAAGAGTATTTAAAGTACTTATACTTGGAGCACTTTTATAATTTACTTTGCCCCAAACACGTTTTAATGTTGTTGAACTAAGAAGAACCTGTGTTTCTTTTTGTATTACCTCACTTAACTCAATAAACATTTCGCTATGCCATTCTTTGGCAATTCCCCATCCTAACTTTTCTTCAATTTGAAGTAAGCATTTTTGAACTAAACGATATTCTTTGTAATGATTCATGTTAATAACCAAAGTTCATTAAAAAAAACGATGTGTACAATATTGAATGGTTTTGTATCAACTTGTTACAGTAAAACACAAAAAAAAACAAAGCTTTACAAAAAAAGCATTATGAGATTTTTCAAAATAACTATTGTATTATTATGTATTTGGCAAACAAGCATCGCACAAAATTATATTCCTATTGATACCCTAAATTGGGATATAAGAGCTAAATCGTACGAGCTAAAACATTACAAAGGAAAAGATGCTATTTATATAGAAAATGGTGCAATTTTTCTTAAAAATGCTAAATTTTTAAATGGAACGATTGAGTTTGATATATTTCTTAATGAAGAACGTATGTATCCTGGTGTTTTTTTTAGAGCTGATGAAAATTTTAATAATGGAGAGCAATGGTTTATTAGAACACATTTATCTGGTTTAGAAGATGGTAATCAAGCTGCGCCTGCTACAAACGGCATAACACCTTTTCAGTTTTATTTTGGCCCAAAATATTCTTTTGCATACGATTATAAATATGATGATTGGACACATGTAAAGGTTGTCGTTAATAATGATAAAGCACAAGTGTTTTTAGATCATGCAAAAAAACCAAACTTATCTTGGAATTTATTTCATGAACCCAAAGCAGGTGGATTAATGATTAGAGGAGGAAGAGTACCTATGCATATAGCAGATGTTAAAGTTAATATAAATGAATACAAATTAATAGATTTTAACCCCATAGAAAAGAAACCTATTGAAAGCTTAATACAAGAATGGGAAGTGTCTGATAAATTTGAAGAAAAATTGCTAGAAGACCCTACAAAAATCTCATCGGTTATTAAAGAAAGAAAATGGGGAAGAACAATTGAATTAGAAGAAGGTATTGCAGCTAATATCTCTAGAGTGCAAGTACTACGTAATGGCACTCCTGGAGAAACTGTATTTGCAAGAGTTATAATTGATTCAGATTACAATCAAATTAAATTATTTCATTTTGGATATAGTGATAGGGTTATTGCAATTTTAAATGATGAAGCTATTTATAAAGGTGATAATGGATGGAGAACAAGAGATTATCGATATTTGGGTACCATTGGATTATTTGATGGGATTTATTTAAATTTAAAAAAAGGCAAAAACACTTTGTTAATGGCAGTTTCAGAAAATTTTGGTGGCTGGTTGATTACTGGGAAGTTTGATAATAATAAGGGAATTAAAATATTAAAATAACTTAAAATAAAACGTGAGCTCTTATGAATTCATTTTTTAAAAAATATAAAATAAAAGCTTTAATATTTCTGTCAATTTTTAATTTTTTATCATGTCAACCTCAAACAACACTTAATAATGGTAAAACAAATGAATACCATTTTAAATTTGGAGGAATAGAAGATCGTTTAATTACTGTTGAAGCAATAATTCCGGTCAGAGGAGATGAGTTGAATATGATATCACGCCCTCAAAGATTTATTCCTGATATTAATAGTTGGTGGGATATTATTACAATAGAAGAAATTGAAGACGAGCAAGGCAATTCCATTAAGATAATTGATATTTCTAATGATAAGGCAAAACTAAATCAAAGAGTAGATGGAGTTCTTAAGATTAAATATACAATAGATATTTCTTATATAGATAAAAATTATCCTAATCTAAATACAGCTATTGGAAAATCTTTTAAAGAAGGATTTTTTATAGTTGGAAAACCATTATTCATTTTTGAGGATTGGAAATTACCTGTTAAAGTACAAATAAGCAAACCAGATGAGGTGAAAATAACCGTTCCTTGGGAGACCAAAGATTCTGTGTATTCTGATATTAATTTAAGAAAATTAATGCTCTCAAATATTATTATTAGCACAGATACTATTGGAGTAGTAGATTTCTCTATAGATAAATTTTCTTATAGTTTAGCCACATTTGCTTTAGAAGACAAATCGATTGATTTAGTTAAACAAACCGCCAAAGATATTTCTAATTACTATGTCAAAACATTTCCATTTGATCATGATATTAGATATGTGCAGTTAGTTTATGGTGTCTCAGGAGTAAATGGAGGAGGAGAAGCCTATCCAAACAGTTCTGCAAGTGCTATTTCAAAGAATAATATGAAAGATTCGTTTTTATGGAAGATTACGGTATTTCATGAATTATTTCACATGTGGAATTCACATATGCTTAATGGTGTAGCTGGATCTGCAGATATGGAATGGTTTCAAGAGGGCTTTACAGATTATATGACAGAATTAGCATTATTAAAAACTGGACATATAGACGCTTCTACGTTATCTGATTTTCAAAATCAGAGTTTAAAGTTATTAAAAAGAAGATTAGAGAATAATACTGAAAATATTACTATAAAAAACAGTGGCTCTGATAAGGGGGAAAACTACGTTATTGTATACAGGGGCGGATGGCTAATAGCAAATTGGCTAGATAATAGATTAAAGGAAATAACTAATGATAAATGGAACATAGAACGATTATTTCAACAATTATTTATAAAATACCCACCTAATGGAGAATTTGTTTTGAATGTTGATAATCTTTTAAAAGATATCTCGATAATAGATGAAGGTATTTCACAAGATTTAAAATCGATTCTTAATAGCACAAATTGGTCAACTATAAGTAACTATATAAATCAGTAAAATCAAGAAGAAATTTAAATTAATCTTTAATATTTCGAGACTTAATCTTTTTGTTCATTCCTTCTAACCATTTAAATTGCTCTTTAATTTGCTCACGACGCTCCTCAATAAGCCTATATTTTTCATCTATCTCTTGCTGTACTTTTAATTTGCGATTGCGCTCATCTTCTTCTTTTTGGAGCTCTGCTTTTCGAGCATTTTCGAGTTTCACTTTTTTCTTAGATTTATTAATTACAGAAAACATAATAATAAAAATAAGTATTACTGAGGCTGCTAATACTATTTTAATCCAGTCTTCCATAGTATATAAAGTGTTTTAAAAATGAAAATAATATTTAAAGATATAAAAAAAGAAGTAAATGTATTTTTATTAAATAAGTAGTATACTCTTTATTTTAATCCAATTCTAATTGATCCATACTTACTCTATAAATATCACCCATACCATTTTTTACTTGATTAGCTTTAGAACATCCAAATAAAAGTAAGATCGTTAGAGTTGATATGAGATATTTTAGCATCATAATTATAATTAATTACTGCTAAAATAATTCTTTAATAATAAATTGTCAATTTAGTTAGTAATGTTAATGTAAGACATTATTATCGTTACTGCACCTTTGTTTTTAGAAATATAAGCTGCATTTAAATCTCCAGCAATCTGTCTCGAATCTTCTTTTTGTATTAAATTATTGAGAATTTCATTAAACTCTTTTTGATCAGAAATCGAAAACAATCCTCCATTTTTTATCATTTGATGTGCCTCGGGAAATTTGCTAAAATGATTGCCAATAATAATTGGAACACCAAAAACGGCAGGCTCTAAAGTGTTGTGTAGTCCCGTATTTCCCATTGCACCACCCACGTAAGCAATATCAGCATAGCTATAGGTTTTCGATAAAATCCCTATAGTATCTATAACGAAAACTTGATTAGTAGAAATATCTGATTTCTCCTTTTCAGAAAATAGAACAACACTTTTTTTAATACGTTGCTTTAATTGTTCAATCTGATTAGCTTTAATATTATGAGGAGCAATTATAAACTTTATGTCATTGGATGAAGCATTAATGTAGTCTATAAATAAATTTTCATCTTCAGGCCAAGTACTACCAGCAACTACACATAATTTATCTTGCTTAAAAATTTTGATAAACTCTAAAGTGTTATCAATTTTTAATTGATTGGAAACGCGATCAAACCTAGTATCACCAGAAACAGTAACGTTATTAAAATGAACACTCTCAAGTAGTGTTTTTGAATGTTCATCCTGAACAAAGATATGTTCAAAAGCACGAAGTGATTTTTGCATCCAAGCACCATAAAATTTGAAGAATCGTTGTTCTTCTCTAAATACTGCTGAAATTAAAATGGCACGAATATTTTTATTAATTAACTCCTGTAAATAATTAGGCCAAATGTCATATTTTACAAATACAACAAGTTCGGGGTGAGTTATATTTATAAACTTTTTTGCATTTGCCTTAGTGTCTAAAGGGAGGTAAATTACAACATCTGCAATTGGTGATTTTTTTCGTATTTCATAACCCGATGGAGAAAAGAAACTCAGAATGATCTTATGGTTGGGGTGTTTTTTTTTAATTAACCCAAACACAGGAAGCCCTTGCTCATACTCTCCTAGAGAAGCACAATGAAACCAGATAGTTTTATCTTTAATGGAAAGTTTAGATTTTAAAATCGAAAATGTTTCTGCTCTTCCTTTAACCCCAAGCTGTATTTTTCCATTAAAAATCGAAACTATTTTTAATGGAAAAACAATGGTATGTGTGAGTATATTATAAAGAGATTTCAACGATTTTCTTTATGGCTAAAATACATTTCTTTATTTTAATTTTATCTGTTTACATAAATGATTTTTGTATTTTAGCTACCAACAAAATGAAACCCACCTAATTTTATAAATCACTAGAATAATTGATGAGAAAAATTCAAATGGTTGACCTTAAAGGTCAATATCAAGATATAAAAGATACCGTAAATGCTTCAATTGCTGAAGTATTAGAATCTACAGCCTTTGTTAATGGCCCTGAAGTACATGCATTTCAGAAAAACTTAGAAAATTATCTAGGAGTGAAACATGTTATTCCATGTGCTAATGGAACCGATGCATTGCAAATTGCAATGATGGGATTGGGATTGAAACCTGGTGATGAAGTTATTACTGCCGATTTTACTTTTGCGGCTACTGTTGAGGTAATTGCTCTGTTACAATTAACTCCAGTTTTGGTGGATGTTGAACCTGATACGTTTAACATTAATGTTGAAGCTATAAAAAAAGCAATTACTCCAAAAACTAAGGCTATTGTTCCAGTACATTTATTCGGACAATGCGCTAATATGCACGAAATCATGGATCTTGCCAAAACACATAATTTATTTGTGATTGAAGATAATGCACAAGCGATAGGAGCTACATATACATCTAAAGATGGAAATAAAGCAAAAGCAGGAACAATTGGTCACGTAGCATCTACATCATTTTTTCCTTCTAAAAACTTAGGATGCTATGGAGATGGTGGAGCAATTTTTACTAATGACGACGATTTAGCACATACTATTCGTGGAATTGTAAATCATGGAATGTACAAACGCTACCATCACGATGTGGTTGGTGTAAATTCTCGTTTAGATGCCATACAAGCAGCAGTGTTAAATGCAAAGCTACCAAAGCTTGATAGCTATAATAAAGCACGTCAATCGGCAGCAAGAAAATATAATGAAGCGTTTAAAGATGTTAAAAATATCACAACACCATTTACAAAAAAGAATTGTGATAATGTATGTGATGATTGTGATTGTCATGTATTTCATCAATATACTTTAAAAATAAAAAATATTGATAGAGATGCTTTGGCACAATATTTAAATGATAACGGAATTCCTTGTGGAGTATATTACCCAATTCCATTACATAAACAAAAAGCGTATGCAGATACGAGATATAATGAAGCAGATTTTCCTGTGACAAATCAATTAATAAAAGAAGTTATTTCATTGCCAATGCATACAGAGTTAGATGATGAACAAATTAATTTTATCACATCAAAAGTTATTGAATTTGTGAATGGGTAAAATACTTGTTACAGGTGGCTTAGGGTTTATAGGATCTCATACAGTTGTAGAGCTTCAAAACGAAGGCTTTGAAGTTATAATTATTGATGATTTATCAAACTCTTCTATAAACGTTTTAAACGGGATCACCTCAATAACAGGAATCACTCCTATTTTTAAACAAATAGATTTAAAAGAAAAATCTAAAGTACAAGCCTTCTTTAAATTACACCAAGATATAAAAGGCATTATTCACTTTGCAGCTAGTAAGGCAGTTGGGGAAAGTGTTGAAAACCCTTTGTTGTATTATGAAAATAATATAAATACGCTGGTATATGTGCTTCAGGAATTAAAACAATTGCAGCAGGCAAATTTTATTTTTAGCTCATCTTGTACAGTTTATGGACAAGCCGATGTATTACCAATTTCTGAAGAAGCACAAATTAAATTAGCAGAATCTCCTTATGGAAATACTAAACAAATAGGAGAAGAAATTATTAAGGATGTTTGTAAAAGTAACCTGAATATAAAAGCAATTGCTTTGCGATATTTTAACCCTATTGGTGCTCACAAAAGCGGGTTTATAGGTGAATTACCAATCGGGATACCTCAAAATTTAGTGCCGTTTATTACACAAACTGCTATTGGATTGCGAAAAGAACTTTCAGTATTTGGAGATGATTACCCTACACCAGATGGTACTTGTATTCGTGATTATATTCATGTGGTAGATTTAGCAAAGGCACATGTTATAGCATTACAACGATTATTAAAACTTAAGAATAAAAGTAATTATGAAACTTTTAATATTGGAACAGGTACGGGGAGTTCCGTTTTAGAAGTGATTCAATCTTTTGAAAAAGTTTCTGGTCAAAAGTTAAATTATAAAATAGCTAACAGAAGAGAAGGAGATGTTATTTCTGCATATGCAAATACCACTAAAGCAAATATAGAATTAGGATGGATAGCGAAATCTACCTTAGATGATGCTATGCTATCGGCTTGGAAATGGGAGCAAAACATTAAGAATAAATAAAAATTGAATATATGAAAAAAGTAATTTTTGCATTACTAATAATGCTTACACTAGGTGTTACTGCACAAAACACCTATTTACATTGTGGTAAATTAATAGATACAAAATCAGGTAAGGTTTTAACTAAAAAAACTATTGTGGTTTCTGGAAATAAGATTATTTCTGTAAATGAAGGTTATACAAACCCTAAAAATTCTAAAGACATTGTTGTAGATCTAAAAGATAAAACGGTAATGCCTGGGTTAATTGATTTACATGTTCATATCGAAAGCGAGACAAACCCAAGGAGTTTTGTGGCCAAGTATACCGACAACGAAGCAGATGTTGCATTTCAATCTACAGTATATGCTAAACGTACCTTAATGGCTGGATTTACCACAGTTAGAGATTTAGGAGGCTCAGGAGTAAATATTGCATTACGTAAAGCCATTGATGGAGGCCTTGTTGATGGGCCTCGTATTTTTACTGCAGGAAAAATAATTGCTTCTACAGGAGGACATGGAGATAGAAGTAATGGTGCTAAAGCTGATTTATTAGGAGACCCAGGCCCAAAAGAAGGTGTAGTGAATTCGGCTGCAGATGCACGTAAAGCAGTTCGTCAGCGCTATAAAAATGGAGCTGATGTGATTAAAATTACAGCTACTGGTGGTGTGTTAAGTGTTGCTAAAAATGGAAGCAATTCTCAATTTACTGCTGAAGAATTGGAAGCCGTAGTATCTACGGCTAACGATTACGGAATGTTAACTGCTGCACATGCACATGGAGATGATGGAATGCAGAGAGCTGTTAAAGCTGGAATTAAAACTATTGAGCATGGAACGTTTATGAGTAGTGAAACTATGGATTTGATGAAACAAAAAGAATCGTATATGGTACCTACTATTAGTGCAGGGAAATATGTAGCCGAAAAAGCTAAAATCGATGGTTTTTATCCTGCAATTATTGTTCCTAAAGCTTTAGAAGTTGGTCCGCAACTACAAGGTACTTTTGCTAAAGCTTATAAAAGAGGAGTGCCAATTGCTTTTGGTACTGATGCTGGTGTATTTCCTCATGGAGAAAATGGTAAAGAATTTAGATTTATGGAAGAAGCTGGTATGCCAGCTATTGAAACTATTCAATCAGCAACTATTACTAATGCAAAATTATTGAATAGTGAAGACGAATTAGGCCAAATCGCTCCTGGGTTTTTTGCAGACATTGTAGCGACTGACGATGATCCTACTAAAAAGATTTCGACTATGGAGAATGTAACATTTGTAATGAAAAACGGAAAAATATATAAGAAATAAAATTTCACTTCATTATAGAAGAGTAAAATGACACATAAACAAAAAAAGCTTTAACGTTTAGTTAAAGCTTTTTTTGTTTTCCTATATTAACTTAATGTTCAGTTAATTTATTGGTTTCTTTTTTCGATTCAAAAAACTTCCTACTAATAACATAATCATTCCTGTAGTTACTGAAACATCAGCAATATTAAAAATACCGGTTCTAAACACGCCACCAAAATCTAAGTGTAAAAAATCGGTAACAGATCCATAAACAAAACGATCAAATACATTGGCAATACCGCCACCAATAATAAATGTAAAAGCGGTTAGAGTCCATCTATCCATATGTTTCTCTTTAAAAATATAAAAAGTAACCAGACCTAAAACAATTACAGGTAATAAAAGTAATAATAAGATCCTCATCATAGGACTTAAATCACTCCCCATCCCTAGAAAAGCTCCAGTATTCTCTACATTTGTTAAAATAAATGCGTCTCCTATTAATTGAATTTCTTCACGAAAAGTTATAGAACCTCTAACCAAAACTTTAGTAATCTGGTCAATAGCAATATTTATAATAATTAAAATAATAATATAGGCCGTACGAGACAATTTCATCTGTATATATGGTGTTATAATGTTGCCGAAGCAACTTCTGCTTCTCTATGTATTTTCTTAACTAAACCTTGTAAAACTTTCCCAGGACCAAATTCGATAAAATGTGTTGCGCCATCAGCTACCATTTGTTGTACAGATTGGGTCCAACGAACTGGTGCTGTTAATTGAGAAATTAAATTTGTTTTAATCTCAATTTCATCAACAATAGCACTAGCTGTTACATTTTGATAGATAGGACAATTAGGTCTATTAAATGTTGTTCCTTCAATAGCCGCAGCTAATTCTTCACGAGCAGGTTCCATTAAAGGCGAATGAAATGCACCCCCAACAGGAAGTACTAAGGCACGACGCGCCCCTTCGGTTTTTAAAGCTTCACATGCGATATTAATAGCATCTATTTCTCCAGAGATGACCAATTGTCCAGGGCAATTATAATTAGCAGCTACGACAACACCTTCAGTTTGCTCACATACTTTTTCTACAATAGTATCATCTAAACCTAAAACAGCTGCCATTGTACTCGGTTGTAATTCGCAAGCTTTTTGCATAGCTAAAGCACGTTGAGAAACTAATTTTAGAGCATCTTCAAAATTTAGAGCACCATTAGCAACTAATGCTGAAAATTCACCAAGTGAATGGCCTGCAACCATATCAGGGTTAAATGTATCGCTTAAAGTTTTAGCTAGAATTACTGAATGTAAAAAGATAGCGGGCTGTGTAACTTTAGTTTCTTTTAGAGCTTCTGGTGACCCTTCAAACATCACATCTGTGATATGAAATCCTAAAATGTCATTTGCTTTTTCAAATAGCTCTTGAGCTAAAGGAGAGTTTTCGTATAAATCTAAACCCATTCCAGAAAACTGAGCTCCTTGACCAGGAAATATATATGCGTTCATTTAATTTTGTTTTTTAAAGCTGCTAAAATAACAATAATATTAAACTTATAATCCAATAGTTGCTGCTTTGGCACAACGTTCACCATCCATAGCAGCAGAAACAATCCCTCCAGCATAACCACCACCTTCACCACAAGGAAAAAGATTAGTTATTGTCGGGTGTGCTAAATTATCATTCCTGGGAATATTTACAGGAGATGAAGTTCTGGATTCTACACCTATAATATTGGCTTCAGAAGTATAATACCCTTTCATTTTTTGATCAAATGCTTCAAATCCTTTTCGTAACCTACTTCCGATTAATTTAGGTAATAAGGAATGTAATGGTGCAGAATTAAGTCCTGGTTGATAAGAAGTAGAATTTAATGTAGTAGATAATTTCCCTTCTACAAAATCTGTAAGACGTTGTGCAGGCGCTGCCTGACTTCTGCCTCCTGAAGTAAATGCTAAACGCTCTAAATCTTTTTGATACTCTAAGCCTTTTAAAGCCCCAAAACGTTCATATTTGTATAAATCTTTACTTGAATTAATTTCGACTACAATCCCGGAATTAGCAAATGTGTTATTGCGTTTAGACGGAGACATCCCATTAACTACAACTTCACCATTGGCAGTAGCAGCAGGGACTATAAACCCACCAGGGCACATACAAAAAGAATATACACCACGTTCATTAATTTGTTGAACTAAACTGTATGAAGCAGCAGGAAGTAACTCATCACGTTTCCCGTCACAATGATATTGAATCCGATCTATAATTTCCTGTGGATGTTCTACACGAACCCCCATTGCAAATGATTTTGCTTTTATGGCAATATTTTTTTTATGTAATAAATAGTAAATGTCTCTAGCTGAATGCCCTGTTGCTAAAATAACTCTATTAACTGACATTTCTTTATCATCTTGAAATTGAAGCGCTTGTATAGTATTGTTTTTTATTACAAAATTTGTGACACGAGTTTCAAAATGAATTTCACCACCATATTTTAAAATAGTTTCTCGAATATTCTGAACTACTTTTGGTAGTTTATTCGTTCCAATATGTGGGTGAGCATCTACTAAAATTTGATTAGTAGCTCCATGGAATACTAAATTTTCAAAAATACGTCTTACATCACCACGTTTTAAACTACGAGTGTATAATTTACCATCAGAATAAGTACCTGCTCCACCTTCTCCAAAGCAATAGTTTGAATCTTCGTTTACAAAATGATCTTGATTAATAGCTTTTAAATCACGACGACGATCTTGTACATTTTTACCGCGTTCTAAAACAATTGGTTTAAAACCTAATTCGATACAGCGAAGTGCTGCGTACATTCCTGCTGGTCCAAAACCGATAATATGAATTGATTTTGCATTAGATATATCTTTATAATTAAAAATATACTCAGAATCTTGAGGTACGGGTTCTTTTACATAAACGGCGATTTTATAATTTAAAATGATTAATCGTTTTCGCGCATCGATTGATTTACGAAGTACTTTTATGCCAGTAATATCAGCTTCTTTAATGTTTAAAAACTGTGCTGCCTTTTTTATAAGAATATCGGATTGTGATTCTTCTTTAAGCGTTACACGAAGCTGAATATCTTTTACCATGCTGCGAAATTAGGAAAATAAAGCTTAGCTTGATAAGTATAAACAAACTTGATTAATTACTTCTTTTATCAGTCATCACTTCTCTATAAATACCTTCAAAAACGAAGTATGATATAATTTGTGTTTTTAGAGAGACAGCAAAAAAATTTTATTAAATTTAAGAAAATAAAATAATCCTAAAGATGATAGCTTATGGAATTTACATTGAAAACAACTATTAAAGCTACTGCTAAGCAAATTTATAAAGCATGGTTAAGTACTCAAGGTCATACAAAAATGACAGGAGGTGTAGCTTTTATTTCGGATAAGGTGGGTGATAGTTTTACAGCTTGGGGTGATCACATAAAAGGAAAAAATTTAGTTTTAGAACCATATCATAAAATTGTTCAATCTTGGAGGGGATCTGATTTCAAAAATACAGATGAAGATTCTCAAATAGAAATTATACTTAATGAAATTGAAGCTGAAACGGAGTTAACGTTAAATCATACGAATACGCCAGAAGATAAAGATAGTGAGCATTATGTAGAAGGCTGGAAAAGACATTATTTTGAGCCTATGAAAGCTTATTTTGAATTTAAGAAGTAAAGAAAAACTATAATAAATCATCGTTTTTCATAAGTAATAAATGAAAAAGCATGTTTGTGAGTATCGTTTTTTTCGTGAAGTATATTATTAGTTTCTTTCCAAATGGTACTATCAATTTTTGGAAAAAAAGTATCTGCTTCAAAACTTTCATGCACTCTTGTAAGCTCAATTTTATCTGCTAAAGTCATTGCTTGTTTATAAATTTCGCCGCCACCAATAATAAAAGGCTGTGAATCATTTTTTGAAGCATTAATTGCATTTTCTAAAGAGTTTACAACAATTACACCTTGAGGGACAACATAATCAACCTGTCTTGTAATAACTATATGAGTTCGGTTAGGTAAAGGCTTAGGGAAGCTCTCAAAAGTCTTGCGCCCCATAATAATATGGTGACCATTAGTAAGTAATTTAAACCGTTTTAAATCATCGCTTAAATGCCAAATTAATTGATTGTCTTTTCCAATAGCATCGTTCTCTCCAGCAGCAACAATAATAGTAAGGTTTTTCATTTTTTTAGAAACAACTTCTTTATAAACCTCGCTTTTTGCAATATGAACTTCTTCTTTTTCAAATTTGTTTTTAAGTTTTTCTATACGAACTTGCTGTAAAGCTACGAGTTTATCAAGTTGTTTTTGTTCCCAATTTTTACCCATAAACTTATGAGTTATAAATACATTACATAAATGGTAAATTAAAATAGCCAACCATCCAATAATAGCAAAAACAAACCAGTCGATTTGAAATATTTTTACACTCTTTCCAATGCCTAAAACAAGATTTGCGACTACTAAAAATAAAGCACCAATTAAAAACACTATAAAATGAATGTATAAGCGTTTTTTTTGCCTGATACGCTGTTGTGCATTTTGGATTAACTCCAATTGCTCTGCATCTATTTGTGGTTTTGGTGTATTTTTTTTACCGAACATAATTATTGTTATCTAAAGTTGATTCTTCTATGCTCGATGCTTTGTTGTACTTTTTGCTTCGATTTTTGAGTCTCACTAATTTTAAACTTTACAGGAATGAACATAGGAACTTCGACCGCTTCATTATTTATATAACCAGGCTTGACCATTTCAGGAATTAATTTAAATATTCTAATGATTTCGTTTTTGATCATTTCATGAGGTATATCTACCTCTATATTTATAACTTTACCTTGCTTATTAATTTTAAATTTAACGTTATATGAATACTCTTTTGCTGGTAATCCTAATGAACTTAAAAACTCTTTCTTTAGGTTACTTGATATATGTTTTGATATTTTAGTTTGAAAACATTTACGTTGTTTGTAAATATCTTTTTTCTTTTCACAACCAAGGTATATAGGGTAAGTTTCTATAGGATTAATCTTCTGATTATTTTCTTGTGCAAAAGAAATTGTGCTAAAAATGAATAAGACAAATAAATATTTCATAAAAACCCTATTTAGATTATACAGCTACCACTCCTTTAATATGCGGATGTGGGTTGTAATCTACTAAGGTAAAATCTTCAAATGTAAAATCAAAAATATTTTTAACTTCAGGATTTAAAATCATTTTTGGTAATGGTCGTGTATCACGAGATAATTGCAATTTTACTTGCTCAAAATGATTACTATAAATATGAGCATCTCCAAAAGTGTGAATAAATTCACCAACTTCGTAGCCACAAACTTGAGCCATCATCATCGTAAATAAAGCATAAGATGCAATATTAAAAGGCACTCCTAAAAAGATATCTGCGCTGCGTTGATAAAGCTGGCAAGATAATTTTCCGTTAGCTACATAAAATTGAAAAAACGCATGACAAGGAGGTAAAGCTGCTTTTCCGTGAGCTACATTTTCGCTAAACGATTTTGAAGTATCAGGCAAAACCGAAGGATTCCAGGCAGAAACTAGCATTCTACGACTATTGGGATTGTTTTTAAGCGAATGAATTACTTCCTGTATCTGATCAATCTCGTCACTATTCCAATTGCGCCATTGATGCCCATATACAGGCCCTAAATCACCATTCTCATCAGCCCATTCATTCCAAATACGAACTCCATTTTCAGTAAGATATTCAATATTTGTATCGCCTTTTAAAAACCAAAGTAGTTCGTAAATAATAGATTTTAAATGCAATTTTTTAGTGGTCACCATCGGAAACCCTTCACTTAAATCAAATCGCATTTGATGCCCAAACACACTTTTTGTACCTGTACCTGTACGGTCTCCTTTTTCATTTCCGTTTTCTAAAACGTGTTTTACGAGATCTAAATATTGTTTCATGCTCACTTTCCGCGAAAACGGAAATCTCTTTAAAATTAAACATCTAATTTCTAGGAAATAAAAATATAAAAAACATTATATACAAATTGTAAAAGAGAAAGTTAATATTAAAAGTTATTAACCTAAAGCCATTAGTGTAAATAAGAAACTACTTAGCTTGATTTAGAATAAATGACTGTAAGTTAAGAGCGGATAAACTTATCCTCGTTTAGAAATTTCATCCCTTATTCTTGCTGCAGTTTCGTAATCTTCGTTTGCAACAGCTTTATCTAGCATATCGTGAAGCTCTTCTAAAGATTTCTCTTTAAATGTTTGAATGGATTTACTTTCCAATTCTTCTGCTAAAACTTCATCAACTAAGATATTGTCTTTTTCAACAGAACTTTCATCTTCAGGATTTACCTTTAAATAAATGCCAGCTTTATCAAGTATGTTTTTGTAAGTAAATATTGGTGCTTTAAAGCGTAAAGCTAAAGCAATGGCATCACTTGTACGTGCATCTATAATTTCTTCAGTAGAATCTCGTTCACAGATTAAGCTTGAATAAAAAACGCCATCTACAAGCTTATGAATAATAACTTGCTTTATAGTTATATCAAAACGATCAGAAAAATTTTTAAATAAATCGTGAGTAAGTGGTCTGGGAGGTTTTATTTCTTTTTCTAAAGCAATAGCAATAGATTGGGCTTCAAATGCTCCAATAACGATAGGTAATTTTCGATCACCATCTACCTCATTCAGAATCAATGCATAGGCACCATTTTGCGTTTGACTATAAGATATACCTTTTATGTTAAGACGAACTAAACTCATATTTATATAGCAAAAAACCGTTTAAATTAGGACTTTACCAAACCTATTACCCATTAATTTAAATTTAATATGAATTATTAGATAAAATGATTAATTGGTTAGTTGATTGAATTTTATAAATCAGTTAACCTTATCTAAACGATCTTTTGTGATGTTTACAATTTAATAAATTTAAGCGTTTTGTGCTTTAAATTCTTTTAGTTTTTCTATTAATTTAGGAACTACTTCAAAAGCATCTCCAACTACACCGTAATCTGCAGCTTTAAAGAAAGGTGCTTCAGGATCTGAATTTACGACAACTTTTACTTTAGAAGAGTTAATTCCTGCTAAATGTTGGATTGCTCCAGAAATTCCAATTGCAATATATAAATTAGATGCTACTGGCTTACCAGTTTGTCCTACGTGTTCACTATGTGGTCTCCATCCTAAATCTGAAACGGGTTTAGAGCAAGCTGTAGCTGCACCTAAAACTTCTGCTAATTCTTCAACCATTCCCCAGTTTTCAGGGCCTTTTAATCCACGTCCACCAGAAACAACAATTTCTGCATCAGCTATTGTTACTTTATCTGTAGCCTTATCTACAGATTGGACGTTAATATTAAAATCGTTATCTCCAAATGAAGGAGAAAATGATTCATTAATAGCGCTTGCCGAATTTTCAACTAAACCAAAAGCATTTTTTGATAATCCAATAACTTTTACATCTGAAGTAATCTCAGTATTGCTAAATGCTTTGTTTGTAAATGTAGTACGCTTTACTGTAAATGGAGCTGTACTTGAAGGTACTTCTACTACGTTTGAAGCAAAACCTGCATTTAATCCTACAGCTACTAAAGGTGAAAGGTATTTGCTATTTGCACTAGAGCTTAAAATTACCACAGTTGCATTTTCTTGTTGTGCAGCTTGTTGGATGGCACTAGCATAAGCTTTTGCGTTAAATCCATCTAACTGTGCATTAGTTGCATTTAAAACTTTATCTACACCGTAGGCTTTTAACTCAGATGAGTCACTCGCATTTATAGTAATGGCTGTTACTGTTGTATCTAATTGATTAGCTACAGCTTTGGCGTAAGATGCAACTTCAAAAGCTACTTTTTTAAAAGCACCTTGTTCTGATTCTGTATATACTAAAACGGACATATTTTTTTATTTGTCACCCTGAATTTAATTCAGGACTTGTTTGATTTTATTTGTATTTTTTTGATTTTAAATTAGATGACTTTAGCTTCATTATGAAGTAAACTCACTAATTCATCTATATTATCTGCATCTACAAGCTTAACAGAACCTTTTTCTGCAGGTTTTTGAAAGGTAACATCTTTAGTTTGGGCTTCTCCTGAAGTTGGTTCAACTACAGTTAATGGTTTTTTACGAGCCATCATAATTCCTCTCATATTAGGAATACGTAAATCACTTTCTTCAACCAAACCTTTTTGCCCTCCAATAATTAAAGGTAAACTTGTAGTTACAGTTTCTTTACCACCGTCAATCTCTCTAGTTGCAGTAGCATTTGTACCATCTACCTCTAAATTAATACAAGTATTAACAAAATTAGCACCTGTTAACCCAGCAATCATTCCAGGTACCATTCCGCCATTATAATCTATAGATTCACGACCAGCAATTACTAAATCGTAACCACCGTTTTCGATAACACTGGCTAATTGCTTTGCTACAAAAATACCATCTGTAGCGATTGCATTAACACGAATTGCAGAATCAGCACCAATAGCTAAAGCTTTTCTTAAAGTAGGCTCAGTTTCTGGCCCTCCAACATTTACGACATCTACTGATGCTCCTTGCTTCTCTTTAAACCACATTGCTCTTGTTAATCCAAATTCATCATTAGGATTTATTACAAATTGCACACCATTGGTGTCAAATTTTGTATCGCCTTCAGTAAAATTAATCTTTGAAGTCGTATCAGGAACATGACTTATGCACACTAATATTTTCATCTATTTTAAAATTTTATATAGTTTATGTTTAGACGTAATTGCCATTACAAAATAACCTTTAAGGAAAGTCATAATTTTAATTTCGTAAAACATTGTTTTTTAAGGCTGCAAAGGTACATAAAATTCCAAATATTTGCTATGCGTGCATAATAAATATTTTTAAGAAATAGTTTCGAGAATAGTAATACAATAATTACTATTTTTGCTCTCTATTGTATATAAAACATTATTTATAAAAAATAAATTAAATGAAGACAATTCAGTTTAGGGAAGCAGTTTGTGAGGCCATGAGTGAAGAGATGCGAAGAGATGAGAGTATTTTTTTAATGGGAGAAGAAGTTGCAGAGTATAATGGTGCTTATAAAGCTTCAAAAGGGATGTTGGATGAGTTTGGCCCTAAACGAGTGATTGATACTCCTATTGCCGAACTTGGTTTTGCTGGGATAGCTGTAGGATCTACAATGACGGGAAATAGACCTATTGTTGAATTTATGACTTTTAATTTTTCATTGGTAGGAATCGATCAAATTATAAATAATGCAGCAAAGATCAGACAAATGTCTGGCGGGCAATTTAAATGTCCAATAGTATTTAGAGGGCCTACAGCTTCTGCAGGACAGCTAGCTGCAACACACTCGCAAGCATTTGAGAGTTGGTTTGCTAATACACCAGGACTTAAAGTTGTGGTGCCATCAAATGTATATGATGCTAAAGGTTTATTAAAATCTGCAATACGTGATGACGATCCGGTAATTTTTATGGAGAGTGAGCAAATGTATGGAGATAAAGGAGAAGTGCCAGAAGGAGAGTATGTGATACCAATTGGTGTTGCAGATGTAAAACGTGAAGGTACTGATGTAACTATTGCTTCTTTCGGTAAGATTATAAAAGAAGCATATAAAGCAGCAGATGAACTGGAAAAAGAAGGTATTTCTTGTGAAATTATAGATTTGCGTACAGTCCGCCCAATGGATCATGATGCCATTTTAAATTCAGTTAAAAAGACTAATCGATTGGTAATTTTAGAAGAAGCATGGCCATTTGGTAATGTAGCTACAGAAATTACTTATCAGGTACAAGCACAAGCTTTTGATTATTTGGATGCGCCAATAGTAAAAATTAATACAGCAGATACTCCAGCTCCATTCTCACCAGTATTACTTGCAGAGTGGTTGCCAAACAGTAATGATGTGATAAAAGCTGTAAAAAAAGTAATGTATAAATAAAAAATAATTTTTTACGTTATAAAAACTTCATCACTATGTCGATGAAGTTTTTTTATGAATTTATAATATGTCAAAATCTAAGGATTATTAGTGAGAACACTAAAATTATTTATTAAATCTAAATTGTGGCATGTAAAATGATAAGTGTATATAGATGAAATATAAATTACTCTATTTATTTATTTTAATAACCGGCATCACTTTTTCGCAAACAAAAATTAGCGGACATGTATTTGATGAAAATAATGAACCTGTTGCTTTTGCAAATGTTATATTTAAAGGCTCTATTATAGGGACTACAACCAATGAAAATGGTAGGTTTTATTTAGAATCTGATAAAAACTGGAAAGAGGTGAAAATTTCTTTTGTAGGATATCAAACTTTAGAAGTTGCTCTTGAAAAAAGGATAAGTTATGATTTGAAATTCACACTTAAGGAAGATGTTGCACAGTTAAATCAAGTTGTTATTGTATCTGGAAAACAGCCTAAAAAAAATAATCCAGCAATAGATATCTTGCGAAAGATTTGGGCGAATAAGCGTAAAAACGGACTAAAGCAGTTTAAACAATATCAATACGATAAATATGAAAAAGTAGAATTTGACCTGAATACTATTGATAGTGCTTTAATAAAAAGCCGTTTGTTTAGAGGAATGGAGTTTGTATTCGATCAAGTTGATACTTCTAGTGTTACAGGAAAAACATATTTGCCGATGTTTATTAATGAAGCAGCTTCGGAAGTTTTTGGAGACAATATACTTAATAAAGAAAAGGAAGTCATAAAAGGAAATAAAAATTCTGGATTTAGTGATGATCAAATTATTATTGATTTTGTTGATGACCTGTATGCAGATTTTAATGTTTATGACAATTATTTAAAGTTTTTCGATAAGAGTTTTGTAAGTCCATTATCTCGTACAGGGATTAATACTTATAATTATGTGCTTTCAGATAGTACTTATATTGATGATAAATGGTGCTATAATATTATTTACTATCCGCGACGAAAAAACGAGTTGACGTTTAAAGGCGATTTTTGGGTTAACGATTCTACATATGCTATAAAAGAAATTAATTTACAGGCTACAAAAAGCGCAAACATAAACTGGGTTAAAGAGATTTATATAGAGCAGGAATACGAAGTTTTAAACGATTCACTGTTTTTAATAAAACGAGATTATATGCTTTCGGATTTTGCATTAAGTAAAAAAGAAAAATCTCGAGGAATCTATGGTAAACGAACTACGCTATATGATAATTATCAATTTGATAAAGAATTAGAAAACCCTAAGTTTTATGACAAGGTAGTTTATGAATACGATAAAGATGTATATCATAGAGGTGATGAATTTTGGGAAGCAAATAGATTAGAGAAGTTGAATAATGATGAGAAAGGGGTTTATAAGATGTTAGATACCTTGAAAACGGTAAAAAAGTTTAAACGTCTTTATAACTTAGGAAGTATTTTAGCATCCGGATATATCGAATTTCCTTCTTTAAATTTAGATTATGGTCCTATTTTTTCTACCGTTGGATTTAATGAAGTTGAAGGGTTTCGTTTAAGAGCTGGGGCACGAACTTATTTTGGAAGCAACGATTTATGGCGTTTAGAAGGGTTTACAGCTTATGGTTTTAGAGATAATAAATTTAAATACGGAATTTCAGGAAAATGGCTGCTCGATAAAAAGAGCAGGCTTATTATTTCTGGAGGTAATCGTCGAGATGTAGAGCAGATAGGAGCAAGTTTAACAACATCTACAGATGTTTTAGGGCGTAATTTAGCATCTTCATCTATTGTGAGTACAGGTGCTAACGATAGATTAACAAATATAAACTTATCTACATTAGCTATAGAAGCAGAGCCATTTCGGAATTTTATTGTGAGGTTGGGAGGAAGTTATAGAACTTTAGAATCTGCATCACCTACTTTTAGTTTAGATTATAATGACCCAGATTCTCCAACAGGAATTTCTTCTGAGGTAAAGCAATATGAAACCTCATTATCACTTTTTTATTTTCCAGGAAGGAAGACCACAGGTTTTGGAGTAGAACGATTAGATGCAAATGATGGTTTTTCAAGATTATTTGCACAAGTTAGTCGTGGCGATAAAAGCATATTAAATAGTGATTTTGATTTTACAAAAGTTCAGTTTTCATATACTCAACCTTGGCAGCTAGGTGGTTTTGGACGCTTAACTTCATCTTTAGAAGCAGGTAAGACCTTTGGAGAAGTGCCTTTAGGGTTGTTAAGTGTTGTACCAGGAAATCAATCTTTATTTTCTATATATAATACGTTCTCACAACTCGATTTTTATGAGTTTGTAACAGATACTTATACATCACTACATTTAGAGCATAATTTTAACGGACGCTTATTTTCTAGGATTCCATTTTTACGAAAATTAAACCTGAGAGAAATAGTTAGTATTCGTGGAGTATGGGGAGAACTTTCGGATGAAAATATTGCATTAAGTACAACAAGTAACCCTAATAGTATTCTTTTACAGGCACCAGATGACGAAATTTATTGGGAATATAGTTTAGGAGTAGGTAATATTTTTAAAATCTTTAGGTTAGATTTTAATTTTAGAGGAAATTATCTTGATAATCCAGGAGCTAGACGATTTGGTGTTACAGGTACTTTTGGGTTCCATTTCTAACGTCTCTTAAAAAAAGAAAATCATTTAGCTTTTTCTATAAAAATTTTCAATTGATTTTGAATTTCTTCAAATCTTATGTGCCCAAATTTATGATACAAAACCTCGTGATTATCATTAAACAAGATCATACTAGGCGTACCTTTTAATTGATTTAAAGTAAACGTCATTGAGATAACTTCTAAATTATTCAAATAATTTGCTACATGATCTTTAAAAAGTGATTTATCTGAATCTGAAAATGAATCGTAATTGAGATTTATAGAGCAAACATGATGTACTGCGTTTTTAATATCGGCATCATTCTCTATTTTTTTATCCATCGCAATAGGGAAATCTATTGAAAAAGGATAGGTGTCAAACCCTTCTTGCTGTAACGCTTTTTTTGTGTGCCCTATAACTTCATTTTTTTCAATTAATAAGTGAGTATTTTCAGTAGTATTATAGTTAAAATCTTCAAAAGCAGTAGAGAGACCTAAAAAAGAAATATCCTTATTAAATTCTTTATAGAGTTTATTTACTAACGGAATACCATATAAAAAGCAACCAGGACAGTTTACTTGAAATACAAAAAGGAAGTTTAGTTTTCTTAATTCAAAACTTCCTTTAAGTAGTTCGTTATAATGTAATGCTAATTTTTGCATTTATATTGAAGCTATTAATTCTTCACTATTCATAATTTCTGCAAACTCTTCTCTAAGATTTGCTAAAGTAGTATTATGAATAATGTCTGCACTATACACTTCACCATTAACACCAATTCTGTCGAATGTAGCAGTAGCATCAGAAATTAAAATGGTTTCAAAACCAAAATTCCCTGCCATTCTGGTTGTTGTAGAGATACAATGGTTCGTAGTTAACCCGACAATTACTAATGTAGATATATTTTGAGTTTCTAGCTGTGATTTTAAATCGGTACCAATAAACGCACTATTTACATTTTTTATAATCAGTGGCTCGTCGTTTATTGGTTTTAGATCTTCTTTCATTTCATGCCCTGGATGCGTATGATGCAATAAAGATTTTGGATCTTGAGAACTATGGATAATATGAAAAACAGGGAGTTTTAAAGCTCTCCACGTATCAAGAATGTCTTTAGATTTTTTTTCAGCATCTTTATTATTTCTGTTACCACCCCAATATGCTTCGTCATCAAAACCCTTTTGCATATCTATAAGTAGGAGTGCTGGATTTTTATCTTTTAAATTCATATTCATTTTTCCACGA
Organism: Flavobacteriaceae bacterium; assembly: GCA_003443635.1. Lineage (NCBI taxonomy): Bacteria > Pseudomonadati > Bacteroidota > Flavobacteriia > Flavobacteriales > Flavobacteriaceae > Flavobacteriaceae bacterium. The sequence continues at coordinate 851,871 of CP031964.1, forward strand.
AAGTGGAAGTCTCTTTAATTTTTATCTTTAAACTGATCAAACTGTGATTTTGTTTCAACTTTAGGAAACGAATTGTTATTCATATCTGTATCTGCAAATTCAAAATTAGGGTCTAAGTTTACTTCTTTAACCTGTTTTGCTTTTATAAATGTTTTCTTGATCTCATTTTCATTTAATCTCCAAATTGTAGCTGGTAATCTATCAATTTCTTTAGTACCGTCCGTGTAAATCCACTCAATAGTAACAGGCATTACAAGCCCTCCAACATTTTTAATAGTAAGTTCATAAATGTTCTTATCTAATAACTGTTTGCGTAATTCGGTATTATCAATTCGAGATAAAAATTGCCCATAACTTGCATCAGAAGCATTGTTCATGGTAATTACTTCAGGACCGCTAGAAAAATCTTTAGCCTTATTTCCTGAATTTTCTTCAGAAGCTTTAACGGCTACACTTTCTGTTTTGTCTTCAATATTCACTTCTTTTTTTACAGTAAACCATTTTACATTAGCTAATTCAATATCAACATGGTCTGTTGTAAAAAACCAACCTCTAAAAAACCAATCTAAATCTACAGCAGTAGCATCTTCTAATGTTCTGAATAAATCTGCCGGATTCGGGTGTTTGTATTTCCAACGGTTTGCATATTCTTTAAATGCCTGATCAAATAATTCTTTCCCAACAATTGAATTTCTCAGCATTTGCAACCCTACAGTTGGTTTTTGATAAAAATTAGCACCTATTCGGAATAAACTTTCACTATCCGAAGAGGTCATTATTGGTCGCATAATATCAGTATCACCACCCATATAAGGCACGATGCTTTTTGGTGTTGTATGATTAAAATCAGGATATTTCTCTGCTACTGTTCTTTGATGTAAAAAGGTGTTTAATCCTTCGTCCATCCACATCCACTGACGTTCGTCAGAACTCACAATCATAGGAAACCAATTGTGACCCACTTCGTGAATAATAGTTCCTATCATTCCTGCTTTAGCATTGTTAGACATTTTTCCGTTTGTAGCACGCCCTCCGTTAAAACTAATCATAGGAAACTCCATCCCGATATTAGAAGTATTTACAGAAATAGCTACAGGGTAAGGATAATCAAAAGTAGATTCAGAATATACCTCTAAAGCAGCAGCAACTGCTTTTGTAGATTCTTCAGACCATACTGGTAAGCCTTCTTTTGGATAAAAAGACATCGCCATAACTGTACTTTCTGATAATTTTACCGCTTGTGCATCCCAAATAAACTTACGAGACGATGCAAATGCAAAATCTCTTACGTTAGTGGCGTTAAACTTCCAGGTTTTTGTTTTCGTAGTTTTTTTCTTTTCGTTTGCTTTAGCTTCTTCAGGAGTTACAATTAACACAGGCTTATCATACGAAGTGCGTGCCTTATTCATACGTTTTATTTGTTCTTTGGTAAGCACAGCATTACTGTTTTGCAATGCTCCAGTTGAGGCTACAATATGATCTTCAGGAACCGTAATCTCTACATTGTAATCTCCAAACTCTAAAGCAAATTCACCTAACTTTTGAAACTGTTTATTTTGCCATCCCTCTGTATCTGTATAGGCTGCCATTCGTGGAAACCAATGCGCTATTAAATATACGGTATTATCATCTTCTGGGAAATACTCATAGCCTTCTCTGGATAACCTAAACAAACTTCTATCAGTAATATGGTAAGACCAATCAATAGAAAAAGAGATAGATTCACCAGATTTTAAGGGCGATTTTAATTGCAGTTTCATCATGGTATTATTCACTAAAGAAGTGATGCTTTCTCCCGAAGCGTCTTTTACAGATTTAATGGTATATCCAGCAGGAAAATCGATTGCTCGTGTTAAAATTTGCATATGTCTGGTATCCATACCATCTCTAATACCTCCCAAAGTTTCGCTAAATCCTTCGTTTTCTTTACGATTAACATTTTGATCTAACTGAATCCATAAGTAACTCAAATCATCAGGAGAATTATTGTAATAGGCAATAGTTTCTGTACCTGTAAGGATATTATTTTTTTCATCTAAACTGGCTTTAATCGTGTAATCTGCACGTTGTTGCCAATAATCTTTTCCTGGGGCACCACTGGCAGAGCGATAGCTGTTAACAGGCGTAATCATATTATCTATAGGTTCGAACTTGCCTTGCCAAGATTTTTTTTGAGCGCTGAGGTTTGAAGATAAAAACAGTGATAGAAATAAAAATAAAATAAGTCTCATGATCGTATTAGTCAATTAAAAATTAAGAGGCTACAAGATACTAAAATTCATATTAGAGAAAGTTATTTTAACAGTTAGAGAAATAATAAATTATATGAAAAACTGAAGAGTTCTTTTAATGTGATTGTATTATGATTAGTTGCTCTTTGTAGTCAAAATAGGAAAGAGGAAGTGGTCTTAAGGGAATTCGGAGAATTTTCGAATTAAATATTTATAAGACTCTAGCAATTGCTTATAAACGTTGCTAACCACTGTTTTAATTTTCTTTCTTTATTTCCTGAATGAGCTATATCCAATTATACTCCATATAATAAATAATCCAAATAAACCTATCCCTGCATAACCAAAAAATACACTAAACAAAAGTATTAGGCTAAATATTAGAGCTATAATTGTTACACTTTTTTTGGTTTTTCCAATAGACTTAGATTTTTTATTATGAATTAACTGATTTAAAAAGATTTCATCAGATTTTTTTAAATAATACTGAATTTGAGATTCTTCTAGACCTTCCTCTTTTAGCCTTTTTCTTATTTCGTTTGATGCAAAACCTTTTTCTCTCAATGAAATACTATAATCTAATTTGTTCATTTCACTAATGTTTGTAGTCATGCATTGTTGTAACCAGTTTTTTTATTTAAAATGCATTTTCATTCCTTCATGAGTTGAATTAAACCCTATATCTTCATAGAATTTAATTGCTTTCGGTCGCTTTTTATCAGTCGTTAATTGTAGTAAATGGGCATTCCGTTCTTTTGCTCTGTCAATTGCCCATTCAAACATTGTCTTTCCAATTCCAAGTCCTCTTTTGTCTTTTCTGATTCTTACCGCTTCTATTTGTGCTCGAATTCCGCCACGATAAGTCAGATATTGAATAAATGACAATTGCATAGTGCCTATAATTTCAGAATTTTTGTTTTCTACAACAATTAATTCCTGATTTTGGTCAGAATCTATATTTTCGAATGCGACAAGATATTCAATCGGCAAAGGTATTTGATAATTTTCTCTTGTTTTTCCGAGTTCATCATCTGCAATCATTTCTACAATTTTGGCAATATCGTTTTTGGTTGCTTTTCTAAATTTCATTTCCCAGTTCGTTTTTTCGAGCTTGTTGCTAACAGTCTTGGTGAGTAGTAGCAGATTTCTACTGATGAATTTTTCAGTTTTGCACTGACCTTTGTTTTATGTTTTTATCTTCATTTTATCAATTAAACCGCTATTACTTATTGCCGTGTTAAGTACTTTTTTTACTCAGCTACCAATATTCAAAAATTCTAGATATTTTTCCTTTTTCAAACTCAAAAAGAGTCACTTGTGACTCTTCTTCCTCAATTTCTTCTCCCTTTTTTATTATATAGATTCTTTCAACGACGACGACATTGAGTCCAATAATTTTATTTTGTATTTTAATACCCGTGATTTCTCCATTATATGCTCCATTTTTTTGATTTCGAACATAGCCATTGTACAAATCTTCCCGAGTATAAATTCCTCCATATTTTGGATGAATATAGGTAAATTTGTCAGTAAAAATTTCAAAAATCCTATCGATATCTTTTATTGTTGAGTTCGCCTGAAATGTTTTAAGGTTTAAGTCGTAATATTTTTTGACTACAATTTCTAATGAATCTTTATGAGCTTCAGTAACATCCTGTGCTATAATTTGATTCGTAGTGAAAAGAATTAGAACAATAGAAATAAATATTTTTAAATGTATTTTCATAATTGACTTTGTTTCCTGTGAGTTGTACCTAAGTAAGGATATGTTTACTGGTGTATATACACCCACTTAATATATACATTCTCAAATCTAATAAATTATTTATAATTGAAGTAGATTGTTAATTGTTTTTACTTGCTGCTATTTTAAGCTAACTATTGTTTTAATTATGCTGAATAATTGTTAAATGAAGCGAATATTTTTTGTTATAAACTCAAGTTTGTTTTAGTTGTCTAAACTTAAACACTTCTGTATCTTTGCAGCCACAAAAAAATAGAACATATGAGTCCACAAGGGCAACAAACATTTGATGTATTAATAGAAATCCCAAAAGGGAGTCGAAATAAGTATGAATATGATTTTGAATTAAATAAAATACGCTTTGATCGTATGTTGTTTTCTTCAATGATGTATCCTGGTGATTACGGATTTATCCCAGAAACTTTAGCTTTGGATGGCGATCCATTAGATGTTTTAGTAATGGGTACAGAGCCAACATTTCCGATGTGTGTGATGGAAGTAAAACCAATAGGGGTATTCCATATGGCAGATGAAAAAGGACCAGACGAAAAACTAATTTGCGTACCGGTTACCGATCCTATTTGGAATAGTTATAATGATATTACAGATTTAAACCCACACAGAAAAAAAGAAATCACTCATTTCTTTCAAGTGTATAAAGATCTGGAAAAAAAGAAAGTAGACGTTGGTGGTTGGGGAGATGCTAAAGAAGCTTACGATATTTTAAACAAGTGTGTTGATCGTTATGAAAATAGCGAATACAAAACAAGAGGAGATTTTACGATTTAGTAAATAAACTCACTTTAAGTTAGATAGGCCTCTTAATGAAAATTAAGAGGTTTTTTATTTCTGTTTGATTTTGTTACATTAGCGCAGCAAAAAAATAATCAAACAGAAAAATAGTATGGAATCAATGATGATTTATGTGCCAATTATATTGGCGGCTTTAGGTTTAATTTATATGATAATTAAACAAAAATGGGTAATGAAACAAGATGCTGGGGATGGCAAAATGAAAGAGATCTCAGACCACATTTATGAAGGCGCTTTAGCATTTTTAAATGCAGAATATAAATTGTTAACCATATTTGTAATTATAGTAAGTATTTTATTAACTATAGTTTCATTTATTGTTCCTACCACACATATTCTTATTGTAGTAGCATTTATTTTAGGAGCAATATTTTCTGCTTTTGCAGGAAACATAGGAATGAAAATAGCAACTAAAACTAATGTAAGAACTACACAGGCAGCTCGTACAAGCTTACCAAATGCACTTAAAATATCATTTGGTGGAGGTACGGTTATGGGACTTGGTGTTGCTGGTCTAGCAGTATTAGGTTTAACTGCATTTTTTATCTTTTTCTTTCACTTTTTTATGGGAGGTGAATGGACAAATACAATGGACATGACTGTTGTGTTAGAAACTCTAGCGGGATTCTCATTAGGTGCTGAGTCTATCGCATTATTTGCACGTGTTGGAGGTGGTATTTATACTAAAGCTGCAGATGTAGGAGCCGATTTAGTAGGTAAAGTAGAAGCAGGTATTCCAGAAGATGATCCTCGTAACCCAGCTACAATTGCTGATAATGTAGGAGATAATGTAGGAGATGTTGCAGGTATGGGAGCCGATTTGTTTGGATCGTATGTAGCAACAGTATTAGCAGCTATGGTATTAGGTAATTATGTAATTAAAGACATGGGTGGTTCGATCTCTGATGCATTTGGAGGGATAGGCCCAATTTTATTACCAATGGCTATAGCAGGTGCTGGTATTATTATTTCTATTATAGGAACAATGCTTGTGAAAATTAGTAGTAATGATGCTAAAGAAGCTCAAGTCATGGGTGCTTTAAATAAAGGGAATATTACTTCTATTATTTTAGTGGCAGCCGCATGTTTCGGGTTATGTACATGGATGTTACCTGAAACAATGAATATGGAATTTTTTGGAGAAGGATTACAAGAAATATCATCAATGCGTGTATTTGCAGCAACGATAGTTGGTTTAGTAGTAGGTGCAGTGATTTCGTCTGTAACAGAATATTATACAGGATTAGGTAAAAAACCAATTTTGCAAATCGTACAAAAATCAAGTACAGGAGCAGGAACAAATATTATCGCTGGTCTAGCAACAGGAATGATTTCTACATTCCCATCGGTACTTTTATTTGCTGGTGCTATATGGGCATCATACGCTTTTGCAGGATTTTATGGTGTAGCATTAGCGGCATCGGCAATGATGGCAACTACAGCAATGCAATTAGCTATTGATGCTTTTGGACCAATTTCTGATAATGCAGGTGGTATTGCAGAAATGAGTGAGCAAGAACCAATAGTGAGAGAGCGTACAGATATTTTAGATTCGGTAGGGAATACAACAGCAGCAACAGGGAAAGGATTTGCAATTGCTTCAGCAGCATTAACATCGTTAGCACTATTCGCAGCATATGTAACCTTTACAGGAATTGACGGAATTAACATCTTTAAGGCACCAGTTTTAGCAATGTTATTTGTTGGAGGGATGGTACCTGTAGTATTTTCAGCCTTGGCTATGAATGCTGTAGGTAAAGCTGCTATGGAAATGGTATACGAAGTACGCCGTCAGTTTAAAGAGATTGCTGGTATTATGGAAGGTACTGGAAAGCCAGAATACGATAAATGTGTAGCAATTTCTACAAAAGCATCGCTTAAAGAGATGATGTTGCCTGGATTATTAACTATTGGATTCCCGTTAATAATTGCTTTCGTACCATTAGCTTTTGGTATGGATAATTTGGCTATTGCTGAAATGTTAGGAGGTTATATGGCTGGAGTTACTGTTAGTGGAGTATTATGGGCTATCTTTCAAAATAATGCTGGTGGTGCTTGGGATAATGCTAAAAAATCATTTGAAGCTGGTGTAGAGATCAATGGTGAAATGACCTATAAAGGTTCTGAAGCTCATAAAGCTGCTGTAACAGGAGATACAGTTGGAGATCCATTTAAAGATACATCTGGACCATCAATGAATATCTTAATTAAATTAACATGTTTGATTGGATTGGTAATTGCTCCAATTTTAGGAGGACATGAAGAAGGAGAGACAGCTTATGCATCAAACGAAATTAAAAAAGAGATTAACGTTGAAATGAATTCAACAAATGGAGAAAATATTAAAGCAATTGTAACTGCAACAACAACTGAAAATGGAGATATTGTTACTGAGGAGAAAATTTTTGAAGGATCTAAAGAAGAGGTGGAAGCTAAGATTGAAATGATGAAAAAACAAACTTCAGCTGAAAATACTAGAAACAAGTTTCAAAGAATTAAAGAAGAAGTGAAGAAAGAGCATTAACTTTCTTTTCTCTATAAATTCAATAAAAAAGAGTCGTATATATTACGACTCTTTTTTATTTTAAATACTCTGTAAAATTTAAATTTATTTTGTTCCTAGTACTTCAATTTCAAAAAATAAAGTTGCATTTGGAGGAATGACTCCTCTTCCAGCGCCTCGACGCCCATAGCCTAATTTTGATGGTACTTTAATAAGTGCTTTACTACCAACAGTAAGTTTTTGTATAGCCTCATCCCAAGCTTTTATCACTTCTCCTTTACCAAGATTAAACTCAAAAGGTTCGTTGCGATCTACAGAACTATCAAATTTTTCACCGTTTTCTAAAAAACCAGAATAATGTACTTTTACACGTTGCCCTTTTTTAGGTAATGCTCCAGAACCTATAGTTAAAGTTTTGATGCCTAATCCAGATTCAGTGTAGATATGACCTAAATTCCAACTTTCTAATCGCCAAACTTTTAAAGCTTCTTGAATAAATAAGATGTCTGTAGCAGAAATCTTTGCTTTTTTATTTTCACTTATAGCAATTAAATCTTTTAGAGTTGCTTTTGAAGTTAAATCAATCGTTTTACTTTTTTTTCCTTTAGATAATAAAAATGTAGAAGCGCCGTCTGTAAAAGTGGCACAATATTCATTAAAGTTATTGTTTTGATAGCAAAACGTTAATGCATCTTTGTTTTCTTCACAAACTTCACATTGAGCGTAAGTAATAAAAGAAAACCCTATACATAGAGCTATTGAAAATACTAGTTTTTTATACATTTAATTCTATTTATGGGGATTGTTTTATTTTTTGTTTAACGACATTAGTTCGAATAATAACCATGTGTTTGGATCTAACTCAATAGACTCAACAGCCTTATTGATGGTTAAGTTTGTCTCTTGTGATTTTTGAGTTATAGACAATGTCGCTATCGATGAAGATCCATCAGTATGATAAAGTCTGACATCTAATGGGAAATCAAAATCCGATTGAGGCTGTACTTGATTTATATTTAATTTTACATTTGTGTTAGTAGCAGTCCAATTTACCTGTAATTTTGGATGCCCTGTTTGATATAACCATTGTTTAAAAAATACATCAAGTGATTTTCCTGATACAGATTCCATAACTTTTTGTAAATCTTCAGATAATGCATTTCCATATTTAAAAGTATTGTAGTAGCTACGAATACCTTCCCAGAAAATAATATCTCCTAACTCTTTACGAAGCATATGTAATGTCCAACCTCCTTTTTCATATGAATTGCGATTAAGAAGTTGCATATAATTTTCTATTTTGGTATTTATCGTGGGAACGAGAGATTGATTAGCGAAATTAATAATGGCTTTTCGCTGTGTTTTTTCTCTTTCAACAAATACATCACGACCGTATTTATGCTCAAAAAACAAGTTAGTGAAATAGGTGGCAAACCCTTCACTTAGCCATATGTGATGCCAATTGGCTTCGGATGCCGAATTACCAAACCATTGATGAGCAATTTCGTGCGCAATTAAAGCTTCACTACTACCAGTTCCAGTTACACTGCTTTCGGTATAAAAAATATTTCCTGCATTTTCCATTCCACCAAAACGTGTTTTAGATTGTACGTTGGCTAATTTTTTAAACGGATAATCACCAATATGACTCACAAAATAATCCATAATAGGAGAAGCTAAAGCGTAATCACTAAAACCATTATCTCGATCTTGAGGATATACCCAAGTTGAAATAGGAGTATTATTAATCTCACCCAAATTCTCTACTGCAAAGCGAGCAGCTCCAATCACCATAACTTTTGTTGGTATAGGGTCTACCATTTTCCATCTTGATAAAGTTTGTGTGTCTGAGATATTGGTTTCTTCAACTTTTATACCGTTACCAATAGTTTGATAATGAGAAGGCGCAGTAATAATCCACTCTACTGTTGCTTTATCAGATGGATGGTCTACAATTGGAAGCCAATTCTGCCCACGATCAGGCCAATTATCACCAAAAAAAGTACGTTCATTATGCTTATTTTTTGAGATAATTAATCCGTCTGCAGGAACTCCTTTATAAGTAATTTTATAAGTTCTAATTTCGTTAGGGGCAGTTTCGCTTATAGAAAAAACTAACTTTCCGTTTGCATGTGTATGTGATATAGTGTTTTCGTTTTCAGATGTAGTTACAACTTGCATCCCTGTATTTGTTGCTTCTTTTTTAACAAGATCTAACTGAAAATTTGTTATGACTTTTTTAAACTTAATTTTAATCTCTGCTATACCTTCAATTTCGTTAGTTGTATCGGAAAGTAAAATATTAAATTTATAATTTAAAACATCAATAGCATCATATCTTCTTTGATGTTTTTGTGCAGTTACATTTAAAGCTATTGCGAGAAAGAAAAGTAAACAGAAATATCTTTTAGGTGAAATCATAATTATTTTAAGAATGAATTAGAAGAATTTAGTTTTAAAATAAACCATTTATTTCAGCATCTATAGTATTAATAACAGTGCCTAAATCTTCGGGATTATCTACAAAATTTAAATCGTCAACATCTATAATAAGTAATTTCCCTTTGTCGTAACCATGAATCCAAGCTTCGTAACGCTCATTCAGCCTGCTTAAATAATCGATACTTATAGTGTTTTCGTATTCTCGACCGCGTTTATGAATTTGAGACACTAAATTTGGAATAGAGCTTCTTAAGTAAATTAATAAATCTGGGCCTTTAACTAAAGATTCCATAAGATCGAATAACGATTTGTAATTTTCGAAATCACGATTGGTCATCAAACCCATTGCGTGTAAATTGGGTGCAAAAATATGAGCATCTTCATATATGGTACGATCTTGAATAATGTCTTTTCCACTCTCACGTATTTGTAATACTTGACGAAATCTGCTATTTAAAAAATATACTTGCAAATTAAAGCTCCAACGTTCCATTTGATTGTAAAAATCATCTAAATACGGATTGTCCACTACATCTTCTAAATGAGCTTCCCATTTATAATGTTTTGCAAGTAATTTTGTAAGCGTAGTTTTTCCTGCGCCAATATTTCCAGCGATTGCAACGTGCATAATATTAATTAATTAGTAATTGATATTGATGAAGATATTCATTGTCGTAAATATACAAGGTTTCATTGGTTACAAAAAACTGATTTATCAACAATTCAGGTAATTTAATAGGCCTGATTTCAGTATCATTTTTTAATTTTAAAAAAAGACGATTGTCTTTAAGTAAAATTAAATTTTCGTTGCTTTCTGCAATATTAGTATATCCCATATTGCCCTCTTTAGTTACTAAACTGCCAAAATAACTATAGGTATAAATATGATTTTTAGTAAGTAGCCAACAGAAATTATAGTTGCTTTTTAAATCTAAAACCTCACCTTCGATAGGTTGTAATGGCTGAACACGAGTATTATTATTTTTATAATCATAAAGCTCTAATTGCTGAGTACCTTGATCAAATAACCATACGGTATTATCATTTCCGGTAGATACATGAGTAACGTTCCTAAATGGAGATAGTATATTAAAATCTATTCGGGTAATTTCGGCTAAGCGATTATCTAAAACTACTACTGTATTGAAATCTTTATAAAAAACATTAATTTTTAAAGAATTATATGCATTTGCAGAAGTTATCTCACCCAGCTGTACATTACTGTAGGTTGTGTTTTTAGAATTCTGACTTTTAACAAAAGTATTTTCTTGAGTGTAGAACAATGCTCCGAAATCATCAAACTTCACCAATAAACTGGCATATAAAGGTGTTTTTTTTATGAACTTAGTATCTATTTCTTGCTGAGCAAAAATAGAAATGGATAAAAATAAAATTATGTATTTAATGAGATGCATAGTGGGTTGAAAAATACAAAAATCAATCCACTTTTAACAGATTAACTTATATCCGAACCCTCTAACGTTTACAATTTGTATCGAATTGTCTTTTGCAAGTTTTTTTCGAAGTTTTGTAATAAAAACGTCCATGCTTCTCGCATTGAAAAAATCATCATTACCCCAAAGTTTATTTAAAATTAGAGTGCGATCTAAAACTTCATTTTTATTTTTTATTAAATGAAATAATAAATGTGCTTCACGATGAGTAAGTTGATGTTCATTTTCAGTCTTATATTGAAGTGTTTGTTTTGGAAAATCGAATGTAAAACTTCCAAACTTTAGAATTTTTGATGATTTTTGTTGTTTTGTTCGATCTAGTAAATTATGAATTCGAACAATAAGCTCTTCCATACTAAAAGGCTTCTTTAAATAATCGTTACCACCAATTGTAAACCCTTCAACCACGTCCTGTGTTTGTGATTTAGCAGTAAGAAATATAATAGGGATCACATCATTTTCTATACGAATTTCTTTTGCTAATGTAAAACCATCTTTTTTAGGCATCATTACATCTAATACTAATAGTTCGGGTTGCTCCTTTTTATAGGTGTTAAAAGCAATTTCACCATTCTCACAGAGTAAAACTTTAAAATTGCGTGTCTCTAAACTTTCTTTAATGATCAACCCTAATGCTGGTTCATCTTCTGCTAACAATATAGTGGTAGGCTTATGCATTTGGGAATGACAGTTTAAAAGTAGTTAAAGAATTTTCTATATCTAAATGAATAGCACCTCCATGTTTTTCAACAATCTTTTTAGCGTAATATAAACCTATGCCAAATCCTTTTATATCATGTGTATTTCCTTTTGGGATACGATAAAATTTATCAAAAATGTGCGCTGCATCAGTTTTTGTTAACTTACCGCCATTATCAGAAATAATAACTGTAAAGGCGATAGTTGTTTGTTTTAAATCTACTGAAATTACATCTCCTCCATATTTAATAGCATTGTCAACTATATTATTAATTGCATTCTCAAAATGAAAAGCATCTACCTTAGCCATTAAGGTGTCTGAAGATGTAGTAAAAGAGACAGTCTTCTCTTTTGTCTGCATACGATGCTTATTAATAATTAGATTTAACAAATCGGTAATATTTATTTCTTCTTTATTCAAATTTAGGTTTTCACTATCTAATGTAGCGGTCTCAAGTAGTTTTTCGACCATTATATTTAATTTAGATAGCTGCCTGCCAGACATATCTAAATAGTTTTTTGTCTTCTCTTTATTATCTATAATATTAAAATCCTTAATACTTTCTAAAGCAACACCAATAGTAGCAATAGGAGTTTTGAATTCGTGGGTAATGTTACTTATGAAATCATTTTTAACCTCGGCTAATTGCTTTTGATGTTTTATAATTCGTAATAAATAGAACAGACAACTTATAACAGCTAAAATAAGTAGTGTAGAAATTAAAATACCTGATAAAATTCGTTTTAAAATAATTTTAGTTTCATTAGAGAAATGAGCATTTAACACTCCATTTTTAGGCAAGAAAACAGATTTTGATGATGTACTCAGTGTTGAATTTTCAATATTCGCTTTATTGAGATGTTGAGGGGTCTTATAATTTTCTTCAAATGACAAGCCGTGACTTATAGTTATATTTTTTCGATGTAATTCATCAATAAAAAGTGAATCCATTTGACTTAAATTAATAGAATCATTAGAGATTGAAAGAACAATTTGAGTTGTTAAAAATTCTACGTTTTTTAATAAAATAGTATCATTAGGATTGTTAATAGCTCTGACTCTATTGTTTTGAGATGAAGATTTCCAGAACTCGTGCTTGTTTTTATTATCTCTTAAAAAAGAATCCGTTTTGATACCTCTATAAATAGATATATTTTTAATAGAGTTTTTATTTATAGAATCGAGACAGCAAAATGAATTATTTATAGAATCAATTTTTATTTTTTTTAAAATACTGTCAAGTGCTTTATCTCTTTTTTTGTTGCTATCTCCATATTTAGAATTTATACTAAATCCAATAGTATTTTTTTTAGCTAAATTCTCATAATAACTATCTACAGCATTATCAAGACTTATTTGTACATCATTAATAAACTGTTGCTTATTAATGAGATAATTTTTATAATTCCAATATACTTGTATGCTAATAGTACCGAGGATTACAAAAACAATAGTATATAAAATCCACCTGTATTTCACATCGTTCATAAATCAAAAGTAAATGTTAAAATGTATTAAAACTAATCGCTTAACACTAGTTAACACTAGTTAACTTTTAAATTGATTAATCATTATCATCTTTGTGATGTAAAAATCAAAAAACAAACAATTTTATGAGAATAACCATTACTTTATTAATGCTGATGATTTCAATTTTGAGTTTCGCTCAAAAGGTGAATGAAAGCGAAACATATTTGGAAAACTTAAAAATAGAATTAAAAGTAGATGTTGTAGAAGATCTGCGAAAAATGGAAATTAATGGTATGCAATCATTATTTAAAGACTTAAAAGAGAATACTCCAGTTGAATTTAAAATTGTTTTTAAAGAAAAAAAGTCAAAACGGAATGATTTAGAGTTTTCAGAAAAAGTTTCGATAACAGTTGATGGAAATTCAAATAATATTGAGAAATTTATTAGTGATGTAAAAGAAATAAAGAAACAAGCGATAAACTATTTAAATAAAAAATAATAAAAACAACTAATTATGAAAACGTTAATTAAATTACTCACGTTCGCCATTGTGTTAATGGTTACTGAAGCTTATGCAATTCAAGACTTTCAAGGTGTCGCAACCTATAAAACACTTACTAAATTAGATATTGATGAAGATCAGCTTAAAGGGAGTGGTGGTAGTGGACTTTCTGCAGATATGCAAGAGAAAATAATGGCAGCGTTAAAAAAAGGATCTCAACAAACGTATACACTTGAATTTGATAAAACACAATCTATTTATAAGAAAGAAGAAAAATTGGCAGCACCACAACCTAATAGCGGAAATTTTAATATAGCAATTAATTTTAGTGGAGGAATAGGAGATGTATTATATAAAAACACAAAAGAAAATAGATATACTAGTGCAAATGAATCTTATAGCAAATTGTTTTTAGTGAAAGATAAACTTCAAGAGCATGATTGGAAATTAGAAAAAGAAACGAAAAATATTGGAGAGTATACTTGCTTTAAAGCTACTAAAACATTTACAAGAACAGTAAACGTGAGTAGTTTTACTAGTTTTAGCACTAATGATAAAAATAAAGAAGAGAAAGAAAATAAAGAGCCAGAAACAAGAGAAGAAGAAGTAACTATTACTGCTTGGTACACACCACAAATACCAGTAAGTACTGGACCAAATATTTATCACGGACTCCCAGGGTTAATACTTGAGATTAACGACGGAAGAACCACAACTATATGTAGTAAAATTGTATTAAATCCTAAAAATAAAATAGAGATTAAAGAGCCTAAAAAAGGAAAAAAAGTAAGCCAAGCTGAGTTTGATAAAATTATGGAGAAAAAACGTAAAGAACAAGAAGAACAATTTAGGTCTAGAAGTAGAGACGGTGTTGTAAGAGAAGTAATCCGAATAGGAGGTTAATTTTTAAGAATACTTTAACTATTGACAGTTAAACTTTACAATGTGTTTAGAGTCTAACGTGTGTAAAAGATTTAATTTTACATATTTATAACTAAACTCATTGTGATGAAATTAACCCTTACTAAACTGAAATATACATTTTTATTGGCATTTATTGTCAATATAAGTAATGCTCAAAAAGATTTCCAAGGTGTGGCAACTTACGAATCTAAAACTACTATAGATTTAGATAATATTGGAGGTGGCCGTGGTGGTAGGCAACTAACTGAAGAACAAAAAAAACAATTCGCTGAGCGTATGCGAAGAAACTTAGAAAAAACGTACACATTACGTTTTAATAAAACGGAATCCATGTATAAAGAACAAGCAAAATTACAAGCACCTACAGCTGGAGGGCGAGGCGGAAGAGGTTTTGGAGGTTTTGGAGGTAGTTTTACAGGCGGAGATCAATATAAAAACGTAAAAGATGAGCAATTACTTCAGGAACAAGAATTTTTTGGAAAACAATTCTTAATAAAAGATGATCTTAAAAAGCTAGAATGGAAAATGGAGAATGAATCGCGCCAAATAGGACAATACCTGGCTTTTAAAGCCACAGCTGTGAAAAAAGTTGATGATGCAGATTTCGGTAATTTTTTCAGACGTGGTAGAAATAATAATAATGAGACTGCAAAAGATTCGACGGCGACTGATAAATCAGAAGATGAGCTTGTTAAATCAAGAGAAGTTGTAGTTACAGCATGGTATACGCCTCAAATCCCAGTGAATCAAGGACCAGGAGAATATTGGGGTTTACCAGGATTAATTTTAGAGGTAAGTGAGGATAGAACAACTATTTTGTGTTCTAAAATTGTAATAAACCCAGGAGAAAAAGAAGAAATTAAAGTACCATCTAAAGGTAAAGAAGTTACTAAAACAGAGTATACTGAAATTATAAACAAAAAAATGATAGAATTACGAGAGAACTTTAGAGGTCGTGGCCGAGGTGGTAATGGTGGTGGCAGACGAGGCGGTAATTAATAAATCTAATCAAAACACGAACTAATCAAAAAACACAAATGAAACATCTATTAACTACTATTCTACTATTAGTAGTAGGAACTACTTTTGCTCAAATTAAAATGGAAGGTGTTGTAAAAGACAGCTTAGGAGTATCATTAGAATTAGCAAATGTTATTGCAATCAATCAAGAAACAAATGCTTTAGAATCTTTTGGAATTACGAATGAAGAAGGGAAATACAAGTTAGATTTAGAAAAAAATACAGCTTATAGAATTCAAGTGAGTTATATAGGTTATAAAGCCATTGATGAAGTTCTTACCACAAAAGAAGAAAATATTAAAAGAGATTTTGTTTTAAATGAAGACAACTCATTAGATGAGATAGAACTAGTATATGAAATACCAGTAACTATTAGCGGTGATACTATAACTTATAATGCAGATTCATTTAAAAAACCTACAGATCGAAAGTTAGGAGATTTATTAAAAAACCTTCCTGGTGTCGAAGTTAATGATGCTGGAGAAGTAGAAGTAGAAGGTAAAGCTGTTTCAAAATTAATGGTGAATGGAAAAGATTTTTTTGATGGAGATACCAAACTGGGAACTAAAAATATACCATCAAATGCAGTAGATAAAGTTGAAGTTTTAAAAAACTTTGCAGAAGTAGGGCAATTAAGAGGCGTACAAGATAATTCAGATAATGTTGCTTTAAATATTAAGTTAAAAGAAGGAAAAGAAAATTTTTGGTTTGGAGATATTACTGCTGGAGGGGGACAATCTGGGGATTTAAATGTAGATGGAAGTAATGGAGCTGCTAGTAGTACAATTTTAGAAGGAAGTGAGTTATATTTATTTCAACCCAAATTATTTTATTATAGCCCTAAATACAGTATTAATTTTATTGGTGATATTAATAATATAGGTGAAGCTGCATTAACACGCCGTGATATTTTTGGATTTTCAGGAGGATTCAGAGCTCCTAGTGCTAATAGTGGTACAAGTATTAGTTTAGGAAATAATAGTATAGGGTTTTTAGCTGCTCAAAATAATGGAGCACTAGATGTAAATACAAAATTAGGAGCAGTTAATTTTAGTTATTCTCCTAAAAAGACCTTGGATTATAGTGGATTTGCCATTTTTTCGAGTAGTAGAGTTGATACACAACGAAATAGCTCTACAGTGTTTACAGATAATAATATAGCACCAGACGAGGATACTGAAAATAGTGAGAGAGAACGTTCAAATATTGGATTGTTTAAATTTAGTACTAAATATAAGCCTAACCTTAGTAATCAATTAGAATACGATATACAAGGAAGAGCATCAAAAAATTCTGTAGATCAAAACTTTTTCTCTTCAGTAACAGGTAATACATTAGAAGCTCAAGATGAAACCCCTTTTAGTATTACTCAAAGTTTAAATTATTATTATACACATAATGAGAATAATATTTTTGCATTATCGGCACAATATTTAATTCAAGACGAAGATCCATTTTATAATGCATTGTTAGAAAATAATGCATTAAATAATGATGGAGATCCGAATGACCCAAACCCTGATAATCGTCCTGATGCATTTGATGATACAGCAGAAGGTTTAGGTTTAGATCGTACGTTAGATAATTACAATATTTCTCAAGAACGTCGTGTTAAAACAAACCAATTAGATGCAAAATTAGATTATTGGAATGTGTTGAACGATAAGAGTAATATTAATTTAACCTTAGGGGTTATTTCTAGCCAACAAGATTTTAATTCTAATTTATTTCAACGTTTAGGCGAATTTTCTAACTCTCCTATTTTTAACCCTACACCTTTATTTAATGATGGTTTAGATTCTAATGACATAGAGTATAACTTTACAGACCTTTATTTAGGAGTACATTATCAAGTTAAAGCAGGTATTTTTACCTTAACACCAGGGTTTAAAGTGCATTCATATAATGTGAATAATAAACAATTTGGAGAAGAGTTTGACGACGATTTCTTTAGAATATTACCAGATTTCACTGCGAGAATTCAATTTAAAAGAAGTGAAAGCCTTCGACTTAATTATCGTGTACAAACACAATTTAATGATGTAAATCAATTTGCTCGAGGTATAGTATTAAATAATTTTAACTCTTTATTTATTGGTAACCCAGAATTAGAGAATGCCCTATCACATAATGTAAGTTTAAACTATTCTAGCTTTAATTTGTTTAACTATACGAATGTATTTGGTAATATAACTTATAGAAAAAGCATAGATCAAGTACAGAGTCAAACCGATTTCTCTAGTGTAGTAAGAACGCGAACGCCATTTAATTCTACTTTAGATAACGAAACGATTTCTGCTTTTGGGAGTTACCAACGTACGTTCAATAAAATAAGAGGAACTATTCGAGGAAATTTTAGTTACTCTAAATTTAATCAACTGATACAAGGAAGACCTTCAGTAAATGAGAATTATAATCAAAATTATACAGCACAACTGCGTACTAATTTTAGAACAGCACCTAACGTACAGTTAGGTTATGGATATACAATTTCGGATAATAATCAAGGAGGACGTAATACAAAGTTTTATACTAATGCTCCTTCAATAGAATTTGATGCTTATATTTTTAAGGCTTTAACGTTTAGGACTAATTATAATTATAATAGAGTGAGTGATGATAGCGGTACACTTAATACGTTTGACGTTTGGAATGCTACGTTATCCTATAGGAAAAATGCAGATGCTAAATGGGAATATGAAGTTAAAGCAACTAATTTACTAAATACAGAATCTAGAACGAATACAGGGACTAGTGCATTTTCAGTAAGTGTAAATGAAACATTTATACAACCACGATATATAACTTTTAGAGTGAGATATCAATTGTAATAAATTATATAAGTAATTTAATTTAAAAAAGGAATTGCATTTATGCAGTTCCTTTTGGTTTTGTTAAATACTGCTTAACAAATACTCAATTGTAAAAATAAGTTGTAATTTGAAACGCTTATTAAACTAAATAATAACCAAACCAATATAAAAATGAAGTATGTATTTAAAATCTTGACTGTAAGCCTTTTTCTTTTAGGCTATACAATTCAAGCGCAACAAGCTAAAGATCCAGTAATTGAAAACATTATTAAAGAAGCAAATGAGAATTCTCAATTAGAACGTTTAGCTCATGAACTTTTAGATGTTGTAGGCCCGAGATTAGTAGGAACTCCACAAATGAAACAAGCCAATGATTGGGCAGTCTCTAAATATAAAGGCTGGGGTATTTCTGCCAAGAATGAGAAATGGGGAGAATGGCGTGGATGGGAGCGTGGGATTACCCATATTGATATGGTATATCCACGAATACAAACTTTAAGTGGTACACAATTAGCTTGGAACCCTAGTACATCTAGTGAAGGTGTAACTGCAGAAATGATTGTACTTCCTGAAGTAAAAGATGCAAGCGATTTTAAAAATTGGCTACCAAATGTAAAAGGAAGATTAGTAATGATTTCAATGAAAGAACCAACTGGACGACCTGATTATAATTGGGAAGAATTTGCGACAGAAACTTCTATTGAGAAAATGAGGAAAGAACGCCGTGAACAAACTACAAAATGGAGAGAAAATATACAACGTACAGGTTATAATGGGCGAAGTATTATTACTGCTTTAGAAGATGCTGGTGCAGCAGGAATTGTTTCTAGCAGATGGTCAAGAGGTTTTGGAGTGAATAAAATATTTAGTGCTAGAACAAAAAAAATCCCTACTGTAGATTTAGAATTAGAAGATTATACGATGTTATATCGTATGGTAGAATACGGTGACAAACCTCGAATTAAAATTGTAGCAGAATCTAAAGAATTAGGGCGTGTACCTAATTTTAACACTATTGCAGAAATTAAAGGGTCTGAAAAGCCAGATGAGTATGTGGTGTTATCAGCACATTTTGATTCTTGGGATGGAGGTACCGGAGCTACCGATAATGGTACAGGAACCTTAGTAATGATGGAGGCTATGCGTATTTTAAAGAAAATGTACCCTAACCCAAAACGTACAATTTTAGTAGGACATTGGGGAAGTGAAGAGCAAGGCTTAAATGGATCTAGAGCTTTTGTAGAAGATCATCCTGAAATCACAAAAAATATTCAAGCAGTTTTTAATCAAGATAATGGTACTGGTCGTGTTGTAAATATATCTGGACAAGGATTTTTAAATGCATATGATTATTTAGGACGTTGGTTGCAAAAAGTGCCTAGAGAAATTACTAGCGAAATAAATACAAATTTCCCTGGATTCCCTGGAGGTGGTGGATCTGATTATGCATCATTTCTAGCAGCAGGCGTACCTGCATTTAGCTTAAGTTCTTTAAGCTGGTCGTATGGAACATACACATGGCATACCAATCGTGATACCTATGATAAAATAGTATTTGATGATGTGCGTAGTAATGCAATTTTAACAGCAATATTAGCTTATATGGCTAGTGAAGATCCAGAAAAAACATCTAGAGAAAAAATTAAGATGCCTATAAATCCAAGAACAGGAGAAAAACGTACGTGGCCATCACCAAGATCTCCACAACGTAATGGTGGTCAGTGATTAAGATAATTTTTTGAATAACCTGATAAAAAAAGCCTCGCAAATTTGCGAGGCTTTTTTTATTTATTAAATAATAACAACTTATCTATATATTAAATGCTGCTTTTACTTTATCAACATAATCTAATTTCTCCCAAGTAAATAACTCAACATTCATAGTCTTTGGTTCTCCATTAGGTTGAGTAAACGTTTTAGATACCATTTCATTTTCACGCCCCATATGACCATAAGCAGCAGTTTCACTATACATTGGTTGACGCAACTTTAATCTATCTTCAATTGAAGCTGGACGCATATCAAAAACTTCAGATACTTTTTCTGCAATTTCACCATCGGTCATGTTAAACGAGCAGGTTCCATAAGTGTCAATAAAGATTCCCATTGGCTCAACAACTCCAATAGCATAGGAAACCTGAACCAAAACTTCATCACAAACACCAGCAGCAACTAAATTTTTAGCAATATGTCGTGTTGCATAAGCAGCACTTCTATCTACTTTACTTGGATCTTTTCCAGAAAATGCACCACCACCATGAGCACCTTTCCCACCATAAGTATCTACTATAATTTTACGGCCAGTTAAACCAGTATCTCCATGAGGTCCACCAATTACAAATTTTCCGGTTGGATTTATGTGATAAGTAATATCATTATTAAATAATACCTGTATGTGTTCTGGTAATTTAGCAACAACCCTAGGAATTAAGATCTCAATAATATCTTTCCTTATTTTAGTGAGCATTGCTTCGTCATTGTCAAAATCATCATGCTGTGTAGATACTACAATAGCATCAATACGCTGAGGTATATTATCATCGCTATATTCAATAGTTACTTGACTTTTTGAATCTGGCCTTAAATACGCAATATCACTATTCTCTCTTCGTAAATCTGCAAGTTCAATTAAAATACGATGCGCTAAATCTAAAGCTAAAGGCATATAGTTTTCAGTTTCTTTTGTCGCATAGCCAAACATCATACCTTGATCTCCTGCACCTTGTTCTTCTTTAGTATCTCTATCTACACCTCTGTTTATATCGTCCGATTGTTCGTGTATTGCAGAAAACACACCACAAGAATTACCATCAAACATATACTCACTCTTTGTATATCCAATCTTATTAATAGTTTCTCTTGCTATTTTTTGAACATCTAAATAAGTTTTTGATTTTACTTCTCCAGCAAGCACAACTTGTCCTGTAGTTACTAGAGTTTCGCAAGCTACTTTAGAGTCTTTATCAAATGCTAAAAAATTGTCAATTAAAGCATCACTAACTTGATCTGCTACTTTATCTGGATGTCCTTCAGAAACACTTTCTGAAGTAAATAAATATGCCATATTTTGTTTTTCTTTAATATGAAAGATTTGACGAAAGCGTCTAAGGAAGTTTACACTGCCTTTAGCATTTTTATATTCAAATTACTTTTTAAATTTCAGCTATTTGAAAGAGGTTGCAATCAGTCAAATTTATCCTCATTAATATATTTGGCAAAAGTAAAAAATTAAATGACTATTAAATAATCATTTAATGATTTATTATAGATTTAAAGAAGCGAAAAATATAAGAGCTATCAAAAAATAATGATCGAACTAGTTGATTTTGTATGCGTTGGAATACCAGATTTGTAGTATTAAAAACAAAGCTTGAAAAAGAGAGTAGTGAAAATTAAAAAAATAAATCAATAAAAAAGTTTGGATATTAAATTTTTATGATTGAATATTTGCACTCACAAAGTTCAAACACATACTGAATGTTATCAAGAAAGGCAGAGGGATTAGACCCGGTGAAGCCTTAGCAACCCTTTAATTTTTTAAAGAAGGTGCTAAATTCTACCAATGTATTTTTACAAAAGGATAGATAACCCACGATTATTACTCATATAAGAGTCATATGCTTTTCTTATAACATTTATTAAAATATATAAATGTTACACTGTGAAAAGTAAATTACAATACATACAGATTTCAGATTTTTTTACACAAAATCAAACTCATTTTACTGAGCTTACACTTAGCTATCAGCTATTTGGACAACCTTTAGGAGATGCCCCTGTAGTTTTAGTTAATCATGCATTAACAGGTAATAGTAATGTGACTGGTAAGAATGGGTGGTGGTCAGAACTAATTGGAGAAGAAAAAGTTATAGATACTAATGTTTATACTATTATCGTATTTAACATTCCTGGAAATGGATATGATGGATTTTTAATTGAGAATTATAAAGATTTTGTTGCTGCAGATATCGCAAAACTTTTTCTATTAGGATTAGAAGCACTTAAAATTAAAAAACTATACGCTATTATTGGTGCATCACTAGGTGGTGGACTATCTTGGGAAATAGTAGTGCAACACCCAAATATTACAGAACATTTAATCCCTATCGCTTCTGATTGGAAATCTACAGATTGGCTTATAGCTAATTGCCGTGTTCAAGAACAGTTTTTAGAAAACTCAAAAAAACCAGTACACGATGCGCGCATGCATGCAATGTTATGTTATCGATCTCCACAATCGTTTAAACAGAAATTTCAACGTAGCATTAATGATAAATTAAAGATATTTAATATAGAAAGTTGGCTGTTACATCATGGTGAAAAATTGCAAGAACGTTTTCAACTTTCAGCATATAAATTAATGAATCAATTATTAAAAACAATTGATATTACTAAGGGGGAATATAATGATTTGGAAGTATTAAAAACAATAACTTCAAAAATTCACATTATTGCAGTAGACTCTGATGTCTTTTTTTCAGCAGAAGAAAATAAAGAAACCTATGAATCTTTAAAATATATTCATCCTGATGTAACTTATAATGAGATTGTATCGCCACATGGGCATGATGCATTTTTAATAGAATACGAAAAGTTAAACAACATATTAAAAGAAATTTTTAATCCAGTTAAAATAAATAAAAATGAGCAAATTAAAGCTTAATGATACCTCAGTAGAAGAAGCAAATGCTTTTAAAACAATAAATTTAGCCATTTTTGGACATGGCTTAGTAGGTGGAACTTTAGTGAATCAAATTATTGCTTCTGCAAATACTATAGAGACCAAACAAGCAAAACGTTTTAATATTTTTTGTGTTGCAAATTCTAAACATGTATTGTTAGATAAAAACGGTATAAACAAAGGATGGGAAGAAGCAATTTTGGCTATCGATAAAAAATATACGATTCAAGATGTAATCTCTTATGCAAAAACTCATCACTTAGATAATTTAATTGCTGTAGATAATACGGCAAGTAAAGATTTTGTAGTGAATTATATCCCTTTAGTAGAAGAAGGGTTTCATTTAGTATCTTCTAATAAAATAGCAAATACTTTAGATTTAGAGTTTTATAACGATTTACGAAATAACCTCAAAAAATATCAAAAACAATATCTGTATGAAACCAATGTTGGTGCAGGCTTACCATTAATAGATACAATTAAATTACTACATCTCTCAGGAGAAAATATTACTCGCATAAGAGGAGTGTTTTCAGGATCTTTAAGTTATGTGTTTAATACTTTTTCTGCTGAAGATAAACCGTTTGGAGAAGTGCTTCAAACTGCTATAAATAATGGGTTTACTGAGCCTGATCCGAGAGAAGATTTATGTGGCAATGATGTTGCAAGAAAGTTATTAATATTAGCTCGGGAATTAGAATTGTATAACGAATTTGAAGATGTGAAAATTCAAAATTTAATTCCAGAAGTATTAAGAAACGTCACTGCTTTAGAGTTTTTAAAATCTCTAGATAAATTAAATGAAAATTATAAAACAATAAAAACAAATCAAGAATCTGGGCACGTATTGAGGTACATAGGTGATTTATATGGTGATTTATCAGATCATTATGGAGGTGTATTAGAAGTAAAATTAGTTTCTGTTCCAGAAGGATCTCCTTTAGGATCATTAAAAGGATCAGACTCTATTTTCGAAATTTATACCGAATCTTATGGAGAACAACCATTAATTGTACAAGGTGCTGGTGCTGGTGCAAAAGTGACAGCTAGAGGCGTATTTGGAGATATTTTAAGAGTTACACAAAAAAATAATTAATATTATGAGTTATCAATTAGAAACAGAAGCAATTCGAACACAAACTGAGCGTACACAATTCTTAGAACACACAAGCCCATTATACTTGTCATCAAGTTTTATATTTGAAGATGCTGAAGACATGAGAGCATCTTTTACAGAAGAAAAAGATCGCAATATTTATAGTAGGTTTTCAAACCCAAATACTACTGAGTTTGTTGAAAAAATGTGTAAACTTGAAGGTGCAGAAAGTGGTTATGCATTTGCGACAGGAATGGCCGCTATATTTTCGACATTTGCAGCGTTATTAGATAGTGGTGATCATATTGTTTCCGCACGCTCTGTATTTGGGTCAACACATACTTTATTTACAAAATATCTCCCCAAATGGAATATTACGACTAGCTATTTTAAAGTAGATGACGAGATTGCTAAAATTGAAGCTTTAATTACTTCAAAAACAAAAATATTATATGCTGAATCACCTACAAATCCAGCTGTAGATATTCTAGATTTAGAAGTTCTAGGAGGAATTGCAAAAAAGCATAACCTTATTTTAATTATTGATAATTGTTTTGCTACGCCTTATCTACAACAACCTATAAAATTTGGAGCTGACCTTGTAGTGCATTCGGCAACAAAGCTTATTGATGGTCAAGGTCGTGTTTTAGGAGGTGTTGCAGTTGGAAGAGAAGATTTAATACGAGAAATCTATTTGTTTTCAAGAAATACAGGTCCTGCATTATCACCATTTAATGCTTGGGTACTTTCTAAAAGTTTAGAAACATTACATGTGAGAGTAGATAAACACTGCGAGAATGCATTTAAAGTAGCAGGATTTTTAGAAAACCATTCGCAAGTAAATTGGGTAAAGTATCCGTTTTTAAAATCACACCCACAATATGAAGTTGCAAAAAAGCAAATGAAATTGGGAGGTAATATTATCGCTTTTGAAGTAAAAGGAGGTATTGAAGCGGGCCGTAAATTTTTAAATGCTATAAAACTTTGTTCACTATCTGCTAATTTAGGAGATGCTAGAAGTATTGTAACACATCCAGCATCCACAACACATAGCAAATTATCTAAAGAAGATCGATTGGAAGTTAGTATTACAGATGGATTAGTTAGAGTGTCTATTGGTTTAGAACATACAGAAGACATTATTAAGGACTTAAATCAAGCATTAATTATAAGTGGGGAATAAGTAAAATAAGTATATTAGCGAGATGCTTTCTAAGAAAACAAAATATGGATTAAAAGCACTTGCTCATATTGCTAAAAGCGAGAATGATATTCCAGTAGCTATTGGGACAATTGCAAAAAATGAAAATATTCCACAAAAGTTTTTAGAAAGTATACTACTTACCTTGAGGAAATCAGGATTTTTAGGCTCTAAAAAAGGAAAATTAGGAGGGTATTATTTAATAAAACAACCTTCAGAAATTTTAATGGCAGATATTATGCGCGTTTTAGAAGGACCAATAGCAATGGTGCCATGTGTAAGTCTTAATTTTTATGAAAAATGCGATGATTGTCCAGATGAAACAGCTTGCAGTGTTCATAAATTAATGATTCAAGTGAGAGATAATACGCTAAAAGTATTGCGAAATACTACACTTGAAGACCTCGCTAGCAAATAATCATAAAAAAGTATTAAATCGTTTAAAAGTTTCAGTTTAAATTATACATTTGCAATTCCTAGTATTCCGATAGGAATTATATATATAAAAATTATGATAGGACAAGTATTAACAAATTCTAAAGCTAAAGAAGCTTCAACATACGAAAAAGACAAAGTTTCAGAGAAACCTCTAAGAAGCTTGGTTAAATCTATAAGTTGGAGAATTGTAGGCACCTTAGATACAGTGTTAATCTCTTGGTTTATTACTGGTAAGTTAGATTTAGCATTTACAATTGGCTCTATAGAATTAGTGACAAAAATGGTACTCTATTTTTTTCATGAACGTTTATGGAACAGCATTAAATGGGGAAAATAATTATGATAAAAGAAAAAGAAATACAAGCATTAAACCAAAAATTAAGAAATGCTAGCCCTAAAGCAATTATAGAAGTCGCTTTAAATGTTAATGCTAAATCTGTTATTACTACTAATTTTAGACCTTATGAAGCTGCTATACTGCATGCCGTTAGTAATGTTGATTCTGAAATATCAGTAATATGGTGCGATACAGGTTATAACACAAGACAAACTTATAAACATGCGAATGAATTGATAGAAAACTTAAAGCTTAATGTATCCTTATATGTGCCTAAGCAAACTACAGCACATCGCGATGTTACTATGGGAATTCCCAATATTGATGACCCAATGCATAAAGAATTTACTGAACAAGTAAAATTAGAACCATTTAGAAGAGCAATGAATACTCATCAACCAAATATATGGTTTACCAATTTAAGGAAAGGGCAAACAGCGTTTAGAGATAGCATAGATATTTTTAGTTTAGGTTCGGATGGTATTTTAAAAGTAAGCCCTTTTTATCATTGGTCAGATAATGATTTAGATGTGTATTTAGAAGAACATAATTTGCCTAATGAATTTAAATATTTTGACCCAACAAAAGTATTAGATAATAGAGAGTGTGGTATACACGCATAAAAAGATAAAATGAATAATAATATATCTACAGCACATATAAATCCATTAGAAAACGAAAGCATTTATATTTTTAGAGAAGTAGCAGCACAGTTTGAAAAACCTGTACTATTGTTTTCCGGAGGTAAAGATTCAATTACATTAGTGCGTCTAGCACAGAAAGCATTTTATCCAGCTAAGATTCCATTTCCTTTAATGCATATAGATACGGGGCATAACTTTCCTGAAACTATTGAATTTAGAGATAAACTAGTAAAAGAATTAGGCCTAGAACTTATTGTAAGAAATGTTCAAGATTCTATTGATGCTGGGAAAGTAAAAGAAGAATCAGGGAAGTATTCAAGCCGGAATTCATTACAAACTACGACGCTTTTAGATGCCATCGAAGAATTTAAATTTGATGCTTGTATTGGTGGCGCAAGACGAGATGAAGAAAAAGCAAGAGCAAAGGAACGTATTTTTTCTGTTCGTGATGATTTTGGACAATGGGATGAGAAAAATCAACGCCCAGAATTATTTGATATGCTTAACGGGCAAATAGAATTAGGACAAAACGTGCGTGTCTTTCCAATTTCTAACTGGACAGAATTAGATGTTTGGTCCTATATCGAAAAAGAAAATATCGAAATTCCCTCAATCTATTTTGCACATAAACGCAAAGTGTTTTTAAGAGACGGATTAATCTGGTCGCATTCAGAATATGTATATCAAGAAGAAGATGAACAAGTAGAAGAGCTGATGGTGCGTTTTAGAACTGTTGGAGATATGAGTTGTACTGCAGCTGTATTATCTGATGCAGTAGATATTTCTACGGTAGTACAAGAAATTAGAGATTCCAGTATTTCAGAACGTGGTGCACGTATTGATGATAAACGTTCAGAAGCAGCGATGGAAAAACGTAAACAACAAGGGTATTTTTAAAATTAGAAGTACAAATTAAGAAATAAAACAAATTCCTTTTCTTTTAGAAAAGATAGTATATAAAAATGGAAGTTTTAAAAATAGCAACAGCCGGAAGTGTAGATGATGGAAAGAGTACGTTAATAGGACGAATTCTTTATGATACAAAATCTTTAACTACTGATAAACTAGAGGCAATTGAAAAAACCAGTAAACAAAAAGGGTATGATTATTTGGATTTCTCTTTAGCTACGGATGGTTTAGTGGCAGAGAGAGAGCAGGGTATTACTATAGATGTAGCTCATATTTATTTTTCGACAGCAACAAAAAGTTATATTATAGCAGATACTCCAGGTCATGTAGAATATACACGTAATATGGTAACTGGAGCATCAACTTCGCAAGCTGCAATTATTTTAATTGATGCCAGAAAAGGTGTGATTGAACAAACTAACCGTCATTTCTTTATCAATAATCTGTTGAGAATTAAAACAGTAATTGTAGCTGTAAATAAAATGGATTTGGTGAATTATTCAGAAGAGCGATATAATGAAATCAAAGCAGATTTTGAAGCTTTAATGAGTAAGCGTGATTATCAAGATCAGAAAATAGTATTTGTTCCAGTAAGCGCTTTGAAAGGTGATAATGTAGTTAATAAAACTAAAGAAATGCCTTGGTATAGCGGACAACCGTTATTAGAATATTTAGAAGCAATACAACAAAAAGATATTTTTAATATAGGAACTCCGAGGTTCCCCATACAATATGTAGTACGACCTAAAACAGATGATTTTCATGACTTTAGAGGGTATGCAGGTAAAGTTTACGGAGGAGAATTAAATGTAGGTGACGATGTGGTAGTATTACCATCACAAACAAAATCTAAAATTAAAGATATTTATTTCTATAATCAAAAATATCAAACTGCATCAAGACGCTCATCAGTAACAATTACGTTAGAAGACGATATTAATGTAAGTAGAGGAGATATGATTGTGAGAGATGGCGATTTACCAACGATAGATAAACAATTTACAGCAACAATTTGTTGGATGGACGCTTCGCAATTAACTTCTGGAGGAAAATATGTAGTGCAACATGGTATAAATAAAGTATTGGCCAAAGTTGATGCTATTCATCATAAAATAAACCCTGATTACTCAGGAATAGATTCAGATGTTTCTGAATTAAAAGTAAACGATATCGCTTCGGTAACGTTTAAATTAAACAAACCAATATTTCATGACGCATTTAAAAATCACAGAACTAATGGGTCATTTATTTTAATTGATACTCAAACAAATAACACCGTAGGTGCTGGTTTCATACAATAACAATTAACTATGCAAAGCTTTAGAACAGAAATAGAGAATCCTGTAGTAGAAAAGGATGTCATTGAATTAGCTAACAAAATTGAACTTTTTCACAAAGGTAAAATAGATGAAGAAAAATTTCGTAGCCTACGTTTAGCACGTGGTGTTTATGGACAACGTCAAGAAGGCGTACAAATGATTCGTATTAAACTACCCTATGGTAAAGTTTTAAGTAATCAATTACGTCGTATTTCAGAAGTTTCAGATGAGTATTCTCGTGGTCGTTTACACATTACAACACGTCAAGATATTCAAATTCATTATGTGAGTTTAGATCGTACACCAGAGCTTTGGGCTGAACTAGAGCGTGATGATGTAACGCTTAGAGAAGCTTGTGGTAATACAGTACGTAACGTTACAGCTTCAGAAACTGCAGGGATTGATGTAAATGAACCTTTTGATGTCTCGCCATATGCAGATGCATTATTTCGTTTCTTTTTAAGAAATCCGATTTGCCAAGAAATGGGTAGAAAATTTAAAGTATCATTTTCTGCTTCAGATGAAGATACAGGATTGTCTTATATGCACGATTTAGGATTTATTGCTAAAATTAAAGATGGAGTGCGTGGTTTTAAAGTGATGCTAGGTGGTGGTTTAGGTTCGCAACCAAGGCATGCAGATGAATTATACAGTTTTTTATCTTCAAATAAAATTATCCCTTTAATGGAAGGAGTAGTGCGTATTTTTGATCGTTATGGAGAACGTAAAAGTCGTGCAAAGGCAAGAATGAAATTCTTATTAAAAGATATAGGATTAGAAGCATTCAAGCAATTGGTTGAAGAAGAACAAAATGCTATCGAACATAAAACAGTAACTATAAATGCAGACACTTATCAGGCATCTACCCCAGTTACTATTGAAGCACCACAAGTTGATATTAAAAATCAGAAAGCATTCGAGTTATGGAAATCTACAAACGTGATTCCTCAAAAACAAGATGGCTATGTTGCTATTGGAATTAAAGTATTGTTAGGAGATTTTTATACAGATAAAGCACGATTATTAGCAGATTTAGTAGAGAACTATGCAGCTGGTGAAATTCGTTTATCACTACGTCAAAATATATTAATTCCTTTTGTGAAAGAAGACTTGGTTCCATTTTTCTATACTGAATTAGAGAAGCTAGGGTTTGAAGAAGCAGGATATAATAAAGCAGTAGATATTACAGCGTGCCCTGGTACTGATACTTGTAATTTAGGGATAGCAAGTAGTACTGGGATTGCTGAAGAACTAGAAAGAGTTATTAAAAATGAATATCCACAGTATTTAGAAAATAACGATTTAGTGATTAAAATTAGTGGTTGTATGAATGCTTGTGGGCAACACAATATGGCAAATATTGGATTCCAAGGGATGTCTGTTCGTACACCGGATAAATTAGTAGCACCAGCACTTCAAGTATTATTGGGTGGAGGAAACAAAGGTAATGGTCAAGGTCATTTTGCAGATAAAGTAGTAAAAGTACCAAGTAAAAGAGGCCCAGAAGCTTTACGTCGTATTTTAAATGATTACGATAACAATGGGAAAGGGAAATCATTTTTAGAATATTATTTAGAAAAAGGAGAAAAATACTTCTATGATTTCTTAACTGACCTTTCAGATGTAACTAACCTTACTCAAGACGATTTTATCGATTGGGGAGAGGAAGAAAAATACAAAAAAGAGATTGGTATTGGGGAATGTGCAGGTGTAGTTATCGATTTAATAGCAACACTATTTTTAGAAAGTGAAGAGAAAATTGAAAATGCAAAAGTATCATTTGATAATGAAGTGTATTCAAGTGCTATTTATCATGCATATAGTTCATTAGTGAATTCCGCAAAAGCTATATTATTATCAGAAAACAAATCAACAAATACCCAAGCAGGAATTATTAAAGATTTTGATGAGTTATTTGTGAGTACCGAAAAAATAACTTTAGGAGTATCATTTTCAACATTTATTTATCAAATCAAAACAGAGGCACCAACAAGAGCATTTGCTTTAAATTATATTACTAATGCAGAGCAATTTCTTCAAAAAGTAAGATCATATCGTGCTATTGCAGTAGCCCAAGAGAATGATATAATTGGAGTAGCAAAATAATTTTAAGATGAATATAATACCTAAGTTAACAG
The DNA here is from genome assembly GCA_003443635.1 of Flavobacteriaceae bacterium. Classification (NCBI taxonomy): domain Bacteria; kingdom Pseudomonadati; phylum Bacteroidota; class Flavobacteriia; order Flavobacteriales; family Flavobacteriaceae; species Flavobacteriaceae bacterium. The sequence goes on from CP031964.1 coordinate 883,251, forward strand.
TTGTAGGAGCAGGGCCTGGAGATCCGGATTTAATTACACTTAAAGCTATTAAAGCCATTAAATCTGCAGATGTCATTTTGTATGATGCACTTATAAACGTAGATTTGTTAAATTATGCGTCTTCTGAAACAGAAATTATTTATGTAGGAAAGCGTAAAGGGTGCTATGCATATCAGCAAGATCAGATTAATGAATTGATTGTAAGTAGAGCAAAAAGCCATGGTCATGTAGTAAGGTTAAAAGGGGGAGATCCATTTATTTTTGGAAGAGGCGCAGAAGAAATGGATTATGTGAATGAATTTAATATAGAAACAGAAATGGTGCCTGGAATATCTTCAGCTTTAGCTGTACCAGCAAGTCAAGGTATTCCATTAACAAAAAGGGGGGCATCAGAAAGTTTTTGGGTGATTACTGGCACAACAAAACAGCATAAGTTGTCGGATGATGTAAAATTAGCAGCAAAGTCATCTGCAACTATTGTAATTTTAATGGGAATGAGTAAATTGAATGAAATTGTTAATGTGTTTTTAGCTGAAAATAAAAAAGATAAACCGGTAGCAATTATTCAAAACGGAACCAGAGATAATGAAACTTATGGTTTTGGAACTATAGAAACCATAAGTGATGTTGTTGCAGAAAAGAACTTATCAAACCCTGCAATAATTGTTATTGGAGAAGTAGTAAAAGAACGTGTAAATCTAAATTCGATTTACGAAAACGTAAAAGAAGAAGTAGTTACAATTTAGTTTTAAAAATGAACGACAGAAATAATCTATATCCTATTTTTTTAAAGATGAATAATCTTAAGGTTCTTATTGTAGGTGGTGGATTTGTAGCTGAAGAAAAACTATCATTTTTATTAAAGTCAAGTCCGGATGCAGAAATAACCATAGTATCTCCTATGTTTAGAGAAGGTACGGTTGAGTTGGCAAAAAAAGGAAATGTAACACTTGTAGAAAGCGAATATCATAAACGCTTTTTAAAAGGGAATCATATTGTAATAGCAACAACAGATATCCCAAAAATAAATATTAAAGTATATAAACATTGTCGAAAAAGAGATAAATTAGTAAACGTAGCCGATAATCCACCATATTGTGATTTTTATATGGGAGGGATCGTTACAAAAGGTAATGTAAAAGTAGCTATTTCGACCAATGGCCAATCACCTACGACAGCAAAACGATTGCGTCAATTTTTTGAAGATGTCATCCCAGAGAATGTAGATGATTTGGTGAAAAACTTAAACGAGTATAGAAAAACAATAAAAGGAGACTTTGAAGAGAAAGTCGAAGTTTTAAACGAATTCACAAAAGGATTAATAGAAAAAAAAGCTTAAAATGATTAAAACAGATATACTTATAATTGGAGCGGGACCAACAGGTTTATTTACTGTTTTTGAAGCAGGGTTATTAAAATTAAAATGTCATTTAATTGATGCATTACCACAACCAGGGGGGCAATGTTCAGAGATATATCCTAAAAAACCAATCTATGATATTCCAGGTTTTCCAGAGGTATTAGCTGGAGATTTAACAGATAATTTACTCGAACAAGGAAAGCAATTTGAACCTGGATTTACTTTAGGTGAGCGTGCAGAAACGATCGAAAAATTAGATGATGGCACATTTATAGTAACAACTAATAAAGGAACAAAGCATCATGCGCCAGTAGTTGCAATCGCAGGTGGTTTAGGAAGTTTTGAGCCACGTAAACCAAAACTAGAGAATCTTGAAAAATATGAAGACAATGGTTTAGCTTATTTTATTAAAGATCCAGAAATTTATAGAAATAAAAGAGTAGTCATTGCTGGAGGAGGAGATTCTGCTTTAGATTGGTCCATTTTTTTAGCGGATGTAGCATCAGAAGTAACCTTAATTCATAGACGTAATGAGTTTAGAGGCGCACTGGATTCTGTAGAAAAAGTACAAGAATTAAAATTACTTAATAAAATTAATTTAATCACTCCCGCTGAAGTTACTGAGCTTAAAGGCGAGAATAAGCTGGAAGCAATTGTTGTAGAAAAAGATGGAGAGAAAACACTAATTGAAACAGATGAGTTTTTACCATTATTTGGATTATCTCCAAAATTAGGACCAATAGGCAATTGGGGATTAGAGATAGAAAAAAACGCCATTAAAGTAAATAATGCGTTGGATTATCAAACTAACATACCTGGCATTTTTGCAATAGGAGATGTTAATACTTATCCAGGTAAATTAAAATTAATTCTTTGTGGTTTTCACGAAGCAACTTTAATGTGTCAAGCTGCATATCAAATTATTAATCCAGGTAAAAAATATGTACTTAAATATACAACGGTAAGTGGTATAGATGGGTTTGATGGTACTAGAAAAGAAGCACCCAAAGCAGTGGTAAAAGCAATTCAATAATTAAATTTATAAAATGCTTAACACAAGATTTTCTTAAAATTAAAAGGAAATCAAGTAACATTGCAATCTAATTAGGTGCAAATTTTAAAGTAATGAGTGACGTAAATATAAAAATCACAGACAGAGACGGAGAAATTCATAGTATTGAAGCGCCAACAGATATGGCGATGAATTTAATGGAAGTAATTCGGTCTTATGAATTAGCTCCAGAAGGAACCATAGGTGTATGTGGAGGGATGGCAATGTGTGCGTCTTGTCAATGTTATATTGTATCAGAACATCAATTAGATGAGATGGGAGATGAAGAAGAAGCGATGCTATCTGAAGCATTTGATGTAAAAGAAAATAGTAGATTGGGATGTCAAATACCCATTACAGAAGCATTAGAAGGTTTAGAAATAGAAATTGCACCTGAATCATAATTTTTGAATATGGCAACAATAATGAAACATAAAGCATTATGTTATAATATAAGACTGAAGGATACAATAGAAGCTTTTACTAAACGATTATTCTATACCCTTTTTGATGATGAAGAAACTCAAAAGGCTGAACTTAAAGTATTAGAGAAAATATTCTTAGAAGAAATATGTATAGACGTCTGTATCGAAAATGCTGATTTAATATGGGAAGCTTTTAAAAGACAGCTTCCAGAAGTAAGACGAAAACTTGATTTAGATGCATTAGCTATAGAGCAAAATGATCCGGCTGCTAAGAGCTTAGAAGAAGTGTATTTAGCCTATCCAGGATTTCATGCTATTACTATTTATCGTTTAAGTCATGAATTATATGTGTTGAACACACCAGTTGTTCCAAGAATGATGAGTGAATATGCACATGGGTTAACAGGTACAGATATTCATCCAGGAGCAACTATTGGAAATTCGTTCTTTATAGATCATGCTACAGGAACAGTAATAGGAGAAACTTCTGTTATTAAAGATAATGTTAAAATATATCAAGGTGTGACTTTAGGAGGCATTCAAGTCAAAAAAAGTTTATCATCTACTAAAAGGCATCCTACAATCGAAAATAATGTAACTATTTATGCAAACGCTACTATTTTAGGAGGAGACATTGTTATTGGAGCAAATAGTATTATCGGAGCTAATGTTTGGATTACGAAATCTATTCCAGAAAACTCAATAGTAACATATCAATTAGAAAATAAAATAAGTGTTAGAAAAAATGATTGATAGCAAAAGTATTACTGATCAAATAGGAAATACACCAATAGTTGAAGTACGTAATATAGTTACTAATCCAAATGTGAGATTGTTTCTTAAGTTAGAAGGTAACAATCCTGGAGGAAGTGTAAAAGATCGTGCAGCATTTAATATGATTAGTGAAGCTTTAAAACGAAATGAAATCCAGAAAGGAGACACTTTAGTTGAAGCTACTAGTGGTAATACAGGTATTGCATTGGCATTTATTGCTCAGATTTTAGGATTAAAAATGATCTTAATCATGCCTGAAAACTCTACAGAAGAACGTGTTAAAACAATGAAAGCTTATGGTGCTGAAGTGATTTTAACATCATCAGATCGTGGTATCGAAGGATCTAGAGATTTAGCAATAGAACTTAATGAAACTAAAGGGTATTTTTTACTGAATCAATTTGCTAATGATGATAATTGGAAAGCGCATTATAAAACAACAGGACCCGAAATTTGGCGAGATACAAATCAAGAAATAACACATTTCGTATCAGCTATGGGTACTACTGGGACTATAATGGGAGTATCTACTTATCTAAAAGAGAAAAATAAAAATATTACTATTGTTGGTGCGCAACCTACAGATGGATCTAAAATTCCTGGAATCAGAAAATGGCCAGAAGAATATTTACCTAAATTCTTTAACAGAGCTAAAGTAGACCAGGTGATAGAAGTGAGTGAAGCAGATGCTCGTAAAATGACTGTAAGATTAGCTCAAGAAGAAGGTGTTTTTGCAGGAATGAGTAGCGGTGGATCTGTAGCAACTGCTATAAAAGTATCAGAATCTATAGATAGCGGTGTTATTGTTGCAGTTATTTGTGATAGAGGTGATCGTTATTTATCATCAGATTTATTTGAATAAGATTAAAAAATAAAAATAATTGCATTAATTTTGCAATTCAGTTCATTTACGTATTTATGTTATCAAGAAAGGCAGAGGGATTAGACCCGATGAAGCCTTAGCAACCCTTTATTTATGCTGATGTCTATCAGTATCTTAAAGAAGGTGCTAAATTCTACCTAACACATTTAGTGTGCGGATAGATAACTCAGATGTATTTTTATAAAATACAATCCCATATTTCTTAATAACATATCTATTAGAACTTTTAAAAATTAAAAGAAAAGATAGTTATGACTATTTGGGAAGCAATAAAAGAAAGAATTTTAGTATTAGATGGAGCAATGGGAACGATGCTTCAAGCATATAAATTCACCGAAGAAGATTTTCGTGGTGAACGTTTTAAGGATTTTCACATTCCATTACAAGGGAATAATGATCTATTATCTATTACACAACCAGAAGCAATAAAAGAAGTTCATGCAAAATATTTTCAGGCAGGAGCAGATATTGTAGAAACCAATACATTTTCAGGAACAACTATAGCAATGGCAGATTATGAGTTAGAAGATTTAGTTTATAAACTCAATTTTCAATCTGCAAAACTAGCTAAAGAAGTTGCTGATGAATTTACAACAAAAGAACCTCATAAGCCTCGTTTTGTAGCAGGTTCTATGGGGCCAACTAATCGTACAGCAAGCATGTCACCAGATGTTAATGACCCTGGGTATCGTGCTGTAACTTTTGACGAATTAAGAATTGCATATAAGCAGCAAGCAGAAGCATTAATGGACGGAGGTTGTGATATGCTATTGGTAGAAACGGTTTTTGATACGCTAAATGCTAAAGCAGCATTATTTGCGATTGAAGAAATAAAAGCAGAACGATCTATTAGTATTCCTGTAATGTTGAGTGGAACAATAACTGATGCAAGCGGACGAACTTTATCAGGGCAAACTGCTGAAGCATTTTTAATTTCAGTATCACATATTCCACTACTCTCAGTTGGTTTTAATTGCGCTTTAGGAGCTAATTTATTACAACCACATTTGGAAGTAATTGCATCAAAAACAGATTTTGCGATATCAGCGCATCCAAATGCAGGGCTACCAAACGCTTTTGGTGAGTATGATGAATCTCCAGAAGAAATGGCAGCTCAAATAGAAGAATATTTAAAGCGAGATTTAATAAACATTATTGGAGGTTGTTGTGGTACTACACCAGAGCATATTAAAGCTATAGCAGATGTTGCAGCAAAATATCAACCTAGAAGAATTGCTATTCCTATATAGATAGGAATCTTGTAAATTAATAATTGAGTTATTATAAGAATGAGTATTCAAAAAAAATATATGCGTTTATCGGGATTAGAACCACTAATCTTTAATGAAAATAGTAACTTCATAAATGTAGGCGAGCGTACTAATGTAGCAGGATCAAGAAAATTTTTACGATTAATAAAAGAAGAAAAATTTGATGAAGCATTAGATATAGCAAGACATCAGGTAGATGGAGGAGCACAAATTATTGATATTAATATGGATGATGGTCTTATTGATGGGAAAGAATCAATGGTAAGGTTCTTAAACCTCATAGCCGCAGAACCTGATATTTGTCGTGTTCCAATAATGATAGATAGCTCAAAATGGGAAATTATTGAAGCTGGCCTCCAAGTAATCCAAGGAAAATGTGTTGTTAATTCTATTTCTTTAAAAGAAGGCGAAGAAAAATTTATTTGGGAAGCTACTCAAATAAAACGCTATGGCGCAGCCGTTATTGTTATGGCTTTTGACGAAGTTGGACAAGCAGATAATTATGAGAGACGTATAGAAATTGCAAAACGCTCCTATGATGTATTGGTGAATAAAGTAGATTTCCCTTCAGAAGATATCATTTTCGACTTAAATATTTTTCCAGTTGCAACAGGTATGGATGAGCATCGTCGTAATGCCATCGATTTTATTGAAGCTACGTGTTGGGTACGTGAAAACCTTCCTAATGTTAGTGTAAGTGGAGGAGTAAGTAATGTATCATTTTCTTTTAGAGGTAATAATACTGTTCGTGAAGCGATGCACTCAGTGTTTTTATATCACGCTATTCAAGCGGGGATGAATATGGGGATTGTGAACCCTGCAATGTTAGAGGTGTATGATGATATCCCAAAAGACTTATTAGAATATGTTGAAGATGTAATTTTAGATAGGAAAGAAGATGCCACAGAACGTTTGTTAGATTTTGCCGAAACTGTAAAAGGAAACAAAAAAGAAGAAGAAGGACAAGTTCAAGAATGGCGTAACTATCCGTTACAAGAACGTATTACACATGCTTTAGTAAAAGGAATCGATACTTATATAATTGAAGATGCTGAAGAAGCACGTTTGCTGGCATCTAAACCAATCGAAGTTATAGAAAGTAATTTGATGATTGGAATGAATGTAGTTGGTGATCTTTTTGGAAGTGGAAAAATGTTTTTACCTCAAGTAGTAAAATCTGCTCGAGTAATGAAAAAAGCAGTAGCACATTTACAACCTTATATCGAAGCAGAAAAAGACGAACAACAAAAAGCTTTAGGTAAAGTATTAATGGCAACTGTAAAAGGGGATGTACATGATATTGGAAAAAATATTGTTAGTGTCGTATTAGGTTGTAATAACTATGAGATAGTTGATTTAGGTGTGATGGTGCCCCCAGAAAAAATAATTGAAACAGCTAAAAAAGAAAATGTCGATATTATTGGCCTTTCAGGATTAATTACACCCTCATTAGATGAAATGGTGTATTTGGCAAAAGAAATGGAACGTCAAGATTTTAGTGTTCCATTGTTAATTGGAGGAGCAACAACATCTAAGGCACATACTGCTGTAAAAATTGATCCTGAATATAAAAATGCAGTAGTACATGTAAATGATGCATCTCGTGCAGTAACTGTTGTTGGTGATTTATTAAATGATAAAACAACACATGCATATACGGCAAAACTTAAAAAGGATTATGATGAATTTCGAGAGAAATTTTTAACTAGAGGAAAAGCAAAATCATACATTTCTATTGAAGAAGCAAGAGCAAAAAAATATAAAATAGATTGGGAAACTTCTGAAATTATAAAACCTAAAGAATTAGGAGTTCAAATTTTAAAACAGTTAAGTTTAAAAGAATTAGTGCCTTTTATAGATTGGACTCCATTTTTTAGATCTTGGGATTTGCATGGGAGATATCCAAATATTCTTGAAGATGATATTGTTGGAGAACAAGCAATAGCTTTGTTTGATGATGCTCAGATAATGTTGAAACAGATTATAGATAAGCAGCTGCTGAAAGCAAAAGCTGTATTTGGTTTATTTGAAGCTAACACAATAAATGAAGACGATATTTCTATTCAGAAAAAAGGAAAAGAAATAGCTATATCTAGGACATTACGTCAACAATTAAAGAAAAGAGATACAATTCCCAATATAGCTTTAGCAGATTTTATTGCACCCAAAGAAACAGGTAAGACAGATTATATAGGTATGTTTTGTGTATCTATTTTTGGAGCAGATGAACTAGCTCAATATTATAAAGATCAACAAGATGATTATAATGCAATTATGGCGCAAGCTATAGCAGATCGTTTTGCTGAAGCATTCGCAGAATATTTGCATAAACAAATTCGTGTAAAACATTGGGGTTATGGCGTAGATGAGAACCTGACGAGTGAAGATTTAATTAAAGAAAACTATAAAGGAATTCGTCCAGCCCCAGGGTATCCAGCCTGTCCTGATCATCTTGAAAAAGAAACTATCTGGGAATTACTTGAGGTTGAAAAATTAATAGGCGTTAAGCTTACAGAAAGCTTAGCAATGTGGCCTGCGGCATCAGTGTCAGGGTATTATTTTGCAAATGAAGAAGCAAAATATTTTGGATTAGGAAAAATTACAGATGACCAGTTAACTGATTATGCTAATCGAAAAGAAATTACAAAAGAAATTGCTAGAAAATGGTTACATCCAAATTTAGCACACAACTAAAAAGAAAATAAGACCAATGAAAGTCATAGATCATATAAAAAATACTAAAAAAGAAACACAATTTTCTTTTGAAATTTTACCACCTTTAAAAGGGCAAAATGTGCAATCTATTTTTGATAATATTGATCCATTAATGGAGTTTAAACCACCATTTATTGATGTAACATACCATAGAGAGGAATATGTGTTTAAAGAAATGGAAGATGGATTACTTAAAAAACAAGTAGTTCGTAAGCGTCCAGGAACAGTAGGAATATGTGCTGCGATTCAAAATAAATATCAGGTAGATGCAATACCTCATATATTATGTGGTGGATTTACAAAGGAAGATACTGAAAACTTTTTGATAGACCTTAATTTTTTAGGTATTGATAATGTAATGGCTTTACGAGGAGACGCGGTTAAAAGTGAAACTTATTTTAGACCTGAAAAAGAAGGACATAATTATGCATCACAATTAGTAGAGCAAATACAAGATTTAAATAATGGTATTTATTTAGACGATGATTTGCAAAATACATTTAAAACTGATTTTTGTATTGGTGTAGCAGCTTATCCTGAAAAACATATGGAAGCGCCAAGTTTAGATAGTGATATCCATTTTTTAAAAAAGAAAATTAAAAATGGCGCCACTTATATAGTTACTCAAATGTTTTTTGATAATCAAAAATACTTCGATTTTGTTAAAAAATGTAGAGCAGGAGGAATTACAGTTCCTATAATACCAGGATTAAAACCTATAGCAACAAAAAAGCAGTTAAATTTAATTCCGCATCGTTTTCATGTTGATTTACCAGAAACTCTAATATCGGAGATTATTAAATGTAAAAATAATGAACAAGTAAGAGAGGTAGGTATTGAATGGACAATTAGTCAATCTAAAGAATTATTAAAAGCAGACGTTCCAGTATTACATTATTATTCAATGGGAAAAAGTAGTAATATTAAAGCAATTGCCTCCGAAATTTTTTAATAAAACAATACTATGATTAATAGAATTAGATATTACTTTTGCAAAAAGTAATATCTAATTACAATCAAAGCAAATATTTAACCATAGGAAATGAAAATATCACAATTAGCAGATGGATTAAAAGGCTCTCCAATTATTAAAATTGCCGGAGAAGTTAACGCATTAAAAGCACAAGGAGAAGTGATTTACAATCAAACTATTGGTGATTTTGACCCTTCAGAATTTCCGATTCCAGAGGAATTAAAGCAGGAAATTGTTTCAGCTTATCAAAATGATGAAACTAATTATCCAGCTTCAAATGGAGTTATTGAGCTAAGAGAAAGTGTTTCCAAATATTTATCTAAAAATCTTGAATTGAATTACTCAGCAGATGAGGTATTAATTTCTGGTGGCGCACGTCCTTTAATATATGCATTGTATCAAATAGTTCTAGATATAGATGATACAGTTTTATATCCAGCTCCATCTTGGAGTAATAAAGCATTTACGTATTTAGCAAGAAATAAAGCTGTAGTTGTTGAAACCAAGCCTGAAAATAAATTTATGCCAACGGTAGCAGATATTAAACCGCATATTAAAGATATAGGTTTGATGGCGTTATGTTCTCCTCTAAACCCTACAGGAACTACTTTTGATAAAAAAACACTTTTAGAGATTTCAGAATTGGTTGTTGCTGAAAATAAAAGAAGAGTTGTCGAAAATATAAAACCTCTTTATGTATTATATGATCAAGTATACTGGCAATTAACTTATGGAGATGTGATGCATTATAACCCTGTGAGTTTAGTTCCGGAAATGCGAGAATATACCATTTTTGCTGATGCTATTTCTAAAGCTTTTGCCGGAACAGGAATAAGAGTAGGTTGGGCTTTTGGACCAGAATTAATTATTAGTAAGATGAAAGCTATTTTAAGCCTTATTGGTGCTTGGGCTCCAAAGGCGGAACAAATAGCTACTTCTAGATATTTACAACAATCAGATGCTGTTAATACCTATTTACAAGATATTAAGAATGAATTGAGTTTTAGACTAAATAGTTTTTATGATGGTTTTTTAACTTTGAAAGCTAAAGGATTCTCAGTTACAGCTATCAAGCCAGAAGCAGCTTTATATTTAACAGTTCAGTTTGACTTAATAGGAAAGATTACCCAAAATGGAGGTGTATTAAGTACAATAAAAGAAATTACAACGTATTTATTAAAAGAAGCAAAATTGGCAGTAGTCCCATTCTCAGCTTTTGGAGCATCAGAAACTTCAAATTGGTTTAGATTATCTGTCGGAACTGCTAAAAAAGAAGATATTTCTACAATTTTTGAACTATTGGAAAATGCTTTAATTAAATTAAAATAGTAATAAAGAAGGTAATATAATGCAGTTTTAATTATATTATTATTTTTGCTTTATATGCTCACCAGATATATAAGGCAATTTTTAACCTATATTCCATTTACAGTTTCTATTCTTGTTTTTTCTCAAGCGGAACAAAATAACAATACTTCATATATTGATGTTAATTATTTTAAAGGAAATATAGCTTTACATAACAAAGATATTCTTCGATTGATAATAAATAGACCAGAAGGGTTTGTTTTAAGCTGGAACAAAAAAACTTTTGGAGATAAAACTTGGGAGCAACGTTATAATTATCCTGATTATGGGGTTTCGTTTACTTATCAAGATTTTGGTAATCCAATTTTAGGAATTAATTATGGAATTCATGCTCATTATAATTTCTATTTCCTTAAACGCAGTTTAATATTCAGAATAGGCCAAGGTATTGCTTACGCAACAAATCCTTTTGATAAAATTGAGAACCCCAGAAATATTGCTTTTGGCTCCGATATATTGAGTAGCACATATGTGTTACTTAATTATAAAAAAGAAAATTTAATAGATAGATTTGGTTTGCAAGCAGGATTAGCATTAACACATTATTCTAACGGAAGTATAAAAGCTCCAAATACAAGCATTAATACTATTGCTCTTAATATTGGAGTAACTTATAATTTAGATGAGGAAAATCTGGAATATATTAAGAACGAAGGACCTAAAGAAAAATATACAGAGCCTTTAAAATATAATATTGCATTTAGGAGTGGTGTTAATCAAAGTGATGTGGTGGGGACAAACCAATTTCCTTTTTATATTTTTTCAGGATATATAGATAAGCGTTTGACTAGAAAAAGTGCTATTCAGTTTGGTGCGGATGTATTTTTTTCAAGGTTTTTAAAAGAATTAATACAATTTGAGAGTGTTGCATTTCCTGAAAATAATGTAGATCTAAATACAGATTATAAACGCGCAGGTCTTTTTATAGGTCACGAATTATTTATTAATAAATTATCCATCATATCTCAATTAGGATATTATGTTTATTATCCTTTTGATTTTGAGGGAAGAACATATTCTAGAATTGGTTTAAAGTATTATTTTGGAAAAAAGTGGTTTGGGGCAGTGACCTTAAAATCTCATGCTGCCAACGCTGAAGCCATAGAATTTGGAATTGGAGTAAGATTGTAATTAAAATGAAAAAAATAGTATATCTCTTTTTAATTTTTGTTTTTGCTTGTGATAGTGAAGATGGGTTTGATTGTTTTCAAACCTCTGGTTCCTCCATTCTCCAAGAAATAGAGATTCCAAGTTTTAGTAAGATTTTAGTAAATAGAGATGTAGAGCTTATTTTAAAAGAAGGGACTGATTTTGAGGTAATTATTGAAACGGGTGAAAACCTATTAAATGACGTGGATGTTACAGTTGTAAATGATCAATTAGAGTTAACAGATAATAATACTTGTAATTTTGTGAGAGATTTTGGAATTACAAAAATATTTGTAACTGCACCTAATATCACAGAAATAAGAAGTTCTACACAATTTGATATCTCTTCAGATGGGGTTTTAAATTATGAAAACTTAACACTATTATCTGAAGATTTTAGCGAACCTGACACCTTTAACGTTGGAGATTTTAGACTCCAAGTTAATTCTAATAGATTAAATATTGTTACGAATGGCTCTTCTTTTTTCTTTATAGAAGGGAGTGTTGATAATTTAAATATTAATTTTGCATCAGGCTTAAGCCGTTTCGAAGGGGGTAACTTAATTGCTCAAAATGTTAATGTATTTCATAGAGGAGAAAATGATATGGTTATAAACCCTCAACAGTCATTAACAGGTAGACTTGTAAGTACAGGCAATTTAATTTCTAGAAATAGGCCAGAAGTTGTAGAAATAGAAACGCTTTTTAGTGGGCAACTTATTTTTGAAAATTAATCAGAAGTTAATTCTCTAAACATATTTTCTAAGCTAGCATTTTTTTGGTTAAGTTGAAGGATTTTTAGTTGATTATCGTGTGCAAAATCAAATACGTGTGAACGCATATCTTCATTGGTTGAAAATGTAATTTCGTAAACAAAACCATCTGTATTTGTTACATTTGTTACTTTAGGGAGCTTTGCTAAAAAAGCATCTTCTACACGATAATCAAATTCAACAATTACAATTTGAGCTTTACCTTTACGCAATTCCTGAAGTTTTTTATTAGCAACAATTTCTCCTTTATTAATAATAATAACACGATCGCACATTGCTTCAACTTCTTGCATGATATGAGTAGATAAAAATACTGTCTTTTCTTTTCCTAGAGATTTAATAAGCTCTCTAATATCTACTAATTGATTTGGATCTAAACCAGTAGTTGGCTCATCTAAAATTAAAACATCGGGATTATGAAGTAAAGCATTGGCTAATCCTATACGTTGACGATAACCTTTAGAGAGCTGTTCTATTTTTTTATGAGCTTCTGAGGTCAATCCAGTAAGTTCAATCACTTCATTTACACGTTGCTTATTAATTTTATGTGTGTTAGCGTTAAAAAATAAATATTCTTTAACATACATATCTAAATACAAAGGATTGTGTTCGGGTAAATACCCTACGCTTTTTTGAACATTTTGAGCACTATTTTCCACATCAAATCCATTAACTTTTGCAGTACCTTCATTAGCATTAATGTATGTAGTTAAAATTTTCATCATTGTAGATTTGCCAGCTCCATTTGGACCAAGAAACCCAACAATTTCAGGTTTTTCCACTTTAAAAGATATATTGTTGAGTGCTTTTTGTGTTCCGTACAGCTTTGTGATATTTTCTACTTCAATAGACATATATAAGTATGTTTTTGTAAAAATAAGTATTTAAAAAACGTCTTCAACTAAAAAATATTAGATAACATTTTGTTTTTTCAAATTATTAATTACTTTAGCATCATAATTATAATGAAAACAGCAAATTATACATATTACAATTGGTTCTATTTCTTTTTTAACAGAAGAAACGAGACCATGTATGTGTAATTTATAAAACATAAATTTTTAATACTAAGTCTCGATGTAACCATCGGGATTTTTTTTTGATGAAAAAATTAATAGCAATACAAGGAATTGAAGGCTCATTTCACCATATTGTATCTCAACAATATTTTGAAGATAAAGTGCAAACTAAAAAGTGCTTAAGCTTTGATAAGTTAGTAGATGCCTTAATAAATGAAGAATGTAAAGAAGGTGTAATGGCAATTGAAAATTCTATCGCAGGATCAATAATACCTAATTATGCTTTAATTGATAATCATGATTTACATATTATAGGAGAAAGATATTTAGATATTCAACATAATTTAATGGCTTTGCCAGGCCAGAAAATTGAAGAGATAAAAGAAGTGCATTCACATCCAATGGCATTACTGCAATGCAAAACATTTTTTAAATCACATCCGCATATAAAACTAGTTGAAGATAAAGATACTGCTGAAGTTGCAAAGCGAATTCATCAACAAAAATCCAAACACATTGCAGCTATTGCTAGTTTATCTGCTGCAAAAATATTTGAATTAAACATTTTAGCGTCAAGCATTCAAACGATAAAACATAATGAAACCCGATTTGTAATTGTAAGTAAAACAAATTCAAACCTCAATTTTAAAACTATAAATAAAGCATCATTAAAATTAGAGTTGAATCATAAAAGAGGGAGTTTATCAGCAATATTAAATGTAATGAGCGATTGTAAACTAAACTTAACTAAAATACAATCTTTACCAAAAATTAATACACCATGGGTATATGCATTTTTTGTAGATGTTACTTTTGAAAAGTATTCAGATTATAGTAAAGCAAAATCTTTAATGAGTATAATGGCAGAAGATTTTAAAGTATTAGGAGAATATAAAAATGAAAAAGTATGATTACAACAGCTGATAGATTAAGTACCGTGGAAGAATACTATTTTTCTAAAAAACTGAGAGAAGTTAATTTGCTTAAAGCAAATGGGAAACCTATAATTAATTTAGGGATAGGAAGCCCAGATTTACAACCACCACAAAAAGTAATATCAGCTATAGTTGAGAGTTTAGAAAGCCCTGTGGCTCATAAATATCAGAGCTATCAAGGTTTGTTAGAACTCAGAGAGACAATGGCTCAGTTTTATAGAGCACAATTTCAAGTACATTTAAGTCCAATAACAGAAGTGCTACCCTTAATGGGAAGTAAGGAAGGAGTGATGCATATTTCTATGGCTTATTTAAATGAAGGAGATGCTGTGTTAATTCCTAACCCTGGTTATCCTACTTATGCTGCGGTAACTAAATTGTTAGGAGCAAAGCCTATGTTTTACGAATTAGATGAAACTAAGCAATGGCTTCCAGATTTGAAAGCTATAGAAAAAAATGATTTAAGTAAAGTAAAGATAATGTGGGTTAATTATCCACATATGCCAACAGGAGCTCAAGCTACTCATGAGTTTTTCGAAGAGTTGGTGGCTTTTGCAAAGCGTAATGATATTTTAATAGTTAATGACAACCCATATAGTTTTATTTTAAACGATTCGCCTTTAAGTTTATTAAATATTAAAAACGCTAAAGATGTGTGTTTAGAGTTAAACTCGTTGAGTAAAACCTTTAATATGGCAGGTTGGCGTGTAGGCATGGTAATGGGAAACGAAACACATATTGCTAATATTTTAAAAGTGAAAAGTAATATGGATTCTGGAATGTTTTATGGGATTCAAAAAGGAGCTATTGAAGCGTTAAAATGCTCTAACTTTTGGTATTTAAGTTTAAGTAGTGTTTATGAACAGCGTCGAAAATTAATCTGGAAACTTGCTGAAGCTTTAAATTGTACTTTTAATGAAAAAGCAATAGGGTTGTTTGTATGGGCAAAATTACCTGAATTTTTTGAAGCTGAAAATTTTATAGATTTAGTGCTTAAAAATTATAACATATTTATTACACCAGGAACTGTATTTGGAAGTAAAGGAGAAGGATATATAAGATTTTCTTTATGTGCATCAACAGAAGAAATAGAAGAAGCAATAGCTAGAATACCAAAATGAAAAACATATATGTCATAGGAGTTGGATTAATAGGAGGAAGTTTGACTCTTGCAATCAAGAAATTAAATCCTGAAACTATTATTTATGGTATTGATACCAATGAAACACATTTAGAAGAAGCTATTAAATTAAATGTAATAGATAAGAAAACACATTTAGGAACTATTGGAAATGCAGATTTAGTTATTTTATCTATACCTGTAGATGCTTGTGTTTATCAAATATCACATATTTTAGATATTGTTTCAGAAGATACATTGGTAATTGATGTAGGATCTACAAAAGTAGATATTTGCAATGCTGTTAAAGATCACCCTAAACGAAGAAACTTTTTAGCAACACATCCTATTTCTGGAACAGAGTTTTCGGGTCCTAGTGCAGCAATAGATAATTTATTTAACGGGAAAACAAATATTATTTGTGAAGTAGAAAAAACAGCATTTAAACTTCAAGAAAAAGCTTTGAAATTATTTCAAGATTTAGGAATGCGAATTCGATATATGAACCCAGAGGCGCACGATAAGCATATTGCTTATGTATCACACTTATCTCACATTAGTTCTTTTATGCTAGGAAAAACAGTAATAGAAAAAGAAAAGAATGAACGAGACATTTTTGATATGGCAGGAAGTGGTTTTGAATCTACAGTGAGGTTAGCGAAAAGCTCCCCAGAAATGTGGACTCCTATTTTTAGGCAAAATAAAAATAATGTAATAGAAACATTAGAAGAATATATTAATAATCTCATTGCGTTTAAAGATTTAATGAAAAGAGACGATTTTGAAACTATTAAAAGTGAGATGAAGGCAACGAATTATATAAAACAAATTTTAAAAGGAATAGCTTAAATAGTTAAGATAATTATTAAAGACGACTATAGCTTAAGCATCAATAGAAATTAAGATTAAAATGGAAAACAAGAAAGAATTAGGAACTTGGTTAGATAAATTTGGATTAAATCACCCATTAGTAATTGCTGGTCCGTGTAGTGCAGAAACTGAGGCGCAAGTATTAAAAATTGCACATCAACTTAAAGATAGTGATGCAACAGTTTTACGTGCAGGAATTTGGAAACCAAGAACACGTCCTGGTAATTTTGAAGGTGTAGGTGCTTTAGGTTTAAAGTGGTTACAAAAAGCAAAAAAAGAAACAGGAATGTTAACAACTACAGAAGTTGCTAATGCAAACCATGTAGATTTAGCGTTACAACACGATATAGATATTTTATGGATTGGAGCAAGAACTACAGTAAGTCCGTTTATAGTTCAAGAAATTGCAGAAGCTTTAAAAGGAACTGATAAAACAGTTTTAATTAAAAACCCAGTAAACCCAGACTTATCTTTATGGTTAGGTGCAGTGGAACGATTTTATACGGCAGATGTTAAAAATTTAGGCGTGATACATAGAGGGTTTTCAACTTACGAGAAAACAAGATATCGTAATAATCCAGAATGGCAAATACCAATAGATCTTCAAAATCGTTTTCCTGATTTGCCAATAATTTTAGATCCATCTCATATTGCAGGGCGTCGTGATATTATTTTCGACTTGTGTCAAACTGCGTTAGATTTAAATTTTGATGGATTAATGGTAGAAACACATTATGACCCCGATAATGCTTGGAGTGATGCAGCGCAACAAATTACTCCAGCTACCCTAATTCAATTTATGGAAGATTTAAAAATTAGGAAACGAACAGATGATGAGATAGAGTTTAAAAATAAGTTAAATACGCTTCGAACACAAATTGATGTTATTGATCACCAACTTATAGAAACTCTAGGAAAACGAATGAAAGTTGCTGATGATATAGGAGCGCTGAAAAAGAGTAAGAATGTAGCAGTTTTACAAGCCAAACGCTGGAATGAAATTCTTGGAAAAATGATCCTTCAAGGAGAAGAGAAAAATTTAAGCGAAGAATTTATCCTTAGAGTATTTAAAGCAATTCATCAAGAATCTATAAATCATCAGAAGAAGATTATAAATGGATAAGTTTTTATTTACAAAATAATATGTATATATTCGAAAAAGTTCAACAAATTATTGTTGAACTTTTTTAATAAAGAACCAACTTAACCATTATGAGAAAACACATTTTAGTATTATTTTTATTGAGTTCAACTTTTTTTATTACTGCTCAAAGTAAATTAGGTCCAATTACTATTATTCAAGGAGAAGAGATTATAGAGGATTCTGAAAAGATAGTAAGAATAGCAGGAGAATTAAATGACAAAATTTATACACTTGCAATTAAAAAGAAAGCTTATTTTGTAAAAGTTTTTAATTCTTCAGATATGTCATTAATTTCTACTAATGAGATAGATTTATCTGAGTTTAATGGAAAAGATATTGATTTTGAGGATTTTGCGGTAATTAATAATGGTATCTATGTTTTTGGTAGTGTATATGATAAAAAAACTAAAATTTCTAATCTTTTTGGATTTGAAGTTTCAGAAGATGGTAAACTAACTAATAAAAAGAAGAAAATATTTTCAACAAAAGTTACTAAAAAGAAAGAAAGAGGAGCATTTTATTTTAAAGACTCACCTACAGAAGATAGACTTCTAATATTACATGCAACAATTTTTGAAAAAGAAGAAGCTATTCAATATGAAATTAAATTATTAGATCAAGACTTAAGTGAATCTCTAAGTCATCTAGAAAAAATCCCTTTTAAAGATAGAAAGGATTTAGAATTTACTATAGCTGATTTTGATGTTAGTATAAATGATGATGTTTTTTTAGTCATTAATGAAAGTTATAGAGATAGAAAAGAGAAAACTAATAAAGAAAAATTTCAAATCCATGCTTTTAAAAGTGAAAATGCATATAATAAAGAAATCATTGATATAAAATTTACTGATAAAGAAATTATCAATTGTGAAATGCTTGCAAATCAAGACGGAAAATTACAATTGGTCGGCTTTTATTCAAGCGTAAGAAAAAATGGAAAAACCAATAAAGATTTGAAAGGTGTTTATGCTTCAGTTATAAATGTGAAAACAAATGCTGTAGAACAATTAAGATTTAACGAGTTAGATCATGAAACAAAAGTAAAATTGATAGGCGAACGTAGAGCTAAAAAAGGAAAAGATGTAAAACCACTTTATTTAACTCATAGTTTGATCGAAAGAAATGATGGAGGACTTATTTTACTTTCTGAATATCAATTAATTCAAGTAGGAAGAAGTAGTGGAATAGGGCCATTAGCAGTCACTCCAATCCAACATATTAATAATGAAATTATAGTTACTTCATTAAACCCAGATGGATCAATTGATTGGACTAATGTAATTGCTAAAAAACAAATTGCAGCTTATGCTTCATTTTCTCTAGGATTTTCAGCTTTTTCAGGTAATGGAAACTTTACTGTAGGAGCAGGGATAAATGTGCCAATAGCAACGTTAGGAAGAGGGCCTGAATATTTAAGTGCAATGCCAATATATGAAAATGAACAACTTATAGTTATCTTTAATGATAATGAAAAAAATATAAATATCACTGATATTGAAGAAATTAAAACAATGAAAGTTTATAATAAGGCGATACCTACTGCTTATGTTTTTGATAAAGAAGGAAATATCAATAGGGTTGATCAAGGAAAGTATCAAAAAGGTCAATTAATTTTAAGACCAAGAGTATTCTACAGAAAAAGCCCAAACGAATACATAATATATTCATCAAGAAAATCTCAAGATAAACTTGGAAGATTATTTCTCGAATAAAAGCATATAAAAAACACACAAAAAAGACTCATATTATAATATGAGTCTTTTTTGTGTGGTATTATAATTATTTTCATCTTTGTCAACAATGACAGGACTTGTTTATAAATCTACAGGAAGTTGGTACACCATTAAAACTCTTAATGGTAAAACTTATGAGTGTCGTATTAAAGGAAGATTTCGATTAGAAGGTATAAAAAGTACCAATCCAATTTCTGTAGGGGATTATGTGGATTTTGAACTTGAAACAAAAAACAATGAAGTTACTGGTGTTATCAACAAAATACACGAACGTCAAAATTATATTGTTAGAAAATCAGTTAACCTATCTAAGCAAACTCATATCATAGCATCTAATATAGATCAGGTCTTTTTATTAATTACTATCAATAATCCACCAACATTTACAAGTTTTATAGATCGTTTTTTAGTAACAGCTGAAGCATACTCCGTAAAAACGGTATTACTCTTTAATAAAATTGATACCTATAATGACGATACGCTATTAGAAGTGAAATACTTGGCAGCATTATACAGAAATATAGGATATGAGTGTATAGGTATTTCTGCAAAAACAGGAAAGAATATCAGTAAAGTAAAACAATTAATGGAAGGTAAAGTAAGTATGTTTACTGGGCATTCCGGTGTAGGAAAATCTACATTAATAAATGCTATTGAACCCGGGCTGAGTTTACGTACAAAAGAAATCTCTTCTCAACATATGCAAGGACAGCATACAACTACATTTGCAGAAATGTTTGACCTTAATTTTGATGCTAAAATTATAGATACACCTGGTATAAAGGGTTTTGGGATTGTAGATATGGAAAAAGAAGAAGTTGGAGATTATTTTCCAGAATTTTTTAAATTAAAACAAGATTGTAAATTCAATAATTGTTTACATATTAAAGAGCCGAAATGTGCAGTAAAAAAAGCTTTAGATAACAATGAGCTAGCTTATTCGAGATATAAAAGTTATTTGCAAATTTTAGAAGGTGAAGAAGAACATTATAGAACAGATAATTTTGAAAAATAATGAAGCTTTTATAGATGATTAAGAAGACATTGTTAAAATGAAATAAACAAATGAAAGCAGTAATTCAACGTGTTCTTAATGCTAGTGTTACAATCGAAGGAGAAAAAACAGCTTCTATTAGCAATGGTTTATTAATTTTAATAGGGATAGTTAATGAAGATACTATTGAAGATATTAAATGGTTAACTAATAAAATCATAAACCTTCGTATTTTTAATGACGAACAAGATGTGATGAATAAATCTTTAATCGATACTGATGGAGATGTAATCATTGTAAGTCAGTTTACATTGCATGCTAGTACCAAAAAAGGAAACCGTCCAAGTTATATAAAAGCTGCTAAATCAGATATTGCAATCCCATTATATGAAACTCTTATCTCTTATTTTGAACAAGAATTAAATAAAAAAGTTCAAACAGGTAAATTTGATGCAGATATGAAAGTAGAATTATTAAATGATGGACCAGTTACCATTATAATAGATTCAAAAAATAAAGAATAAAATGAATATAAAAGACGCACAAAAAGCAGTTGATGATTGGATTAAAAATCATGGTGTTCGCTATTTTAATGAACTCACTAATATGGCACAACTAACTGAAGAGGTAGGAGAAGTTGCTCGTATTATTGCTAGGCGTTACGGGGAGCAAAGTGAAAAGGAAAGCGATAAAAATAAAGATTTAGGAGAGGAACTTGCAGATGTAATGTTTGTAGTGTTATGTTTAGCAAACCAGACAGGAGTTAACCTTCAGGAAGCTTTTGATAAAAAATTAGATTTAAAAACAAAAAGAGATCACGATCGACATCATAATAACGAAAAATTAAAATAGATTTGTGTTTTTAAAGCATTATGAATATCAATCTTCTAAAATCGATCTTAAATCAATCGTCTTCTATTGAGATAACAGGATCAAAAAGTGAGTCTAATAGGTTATTGTTATTACAAGCCTTATATTCTAATTTATCTTTAGATAATGTATCTAATTCTGATGATTCTCAATTAATGCAAAAAGCATTGCTAGCTAATGATGGGATTGTAGATATTCATCATGCAGGTACAGCTATGCGCTTTTTAACTGCTTTCTTCGCGACGCAAGTAGGTGAAGAAATTGTTTTAACAGGCTCTAATAGGATGCAAGAACGTCCAATTCAAATTTTGGTAGAAGCTTTACGACAATTAGGAGCAGATATTAATTATGAGAATGAAGAAGGCTATCCACCACTAAAAATTAAAGGGAAAGTACTGAAAAAACATCAAGCTTCTTTAAGAGCCAATGTTAGTAGCCAATATATTTCAGCTTTACTTTTAATAGCTCCAAGGCTTAAAAATGGTATAGAATTAACTTTAGAAGGGAATATCACTTCAGTGCCTTACATTAATATGACACTAAAACTTCTTAATGAAGTTGGTGTAGAAACATCTTTTGAAGATAATGTAATTATTGTAAAACCAAACTTTGTAAATCCAGAACCAATAACTTTAATCGTTGAGTCAGATTGGTCATCTGCTTCGTATTATTTTAGTTGTATAGCGTTAAGTGCGATTGGTACAGAAATAACATTATCATCTTATAAAAGAAATAGTTTACAAGGAGATTCTTCTTTGGTGAAATTTTATAAAGAGTTTGGAGTAGAAACAAAATTTAATGAGCATTCGATTACACTTAAAAAAATCACTCAAGATTTATCACCAAAAACTTTTAACTTAATCAACGCTCCAGATATTGCCCAAACCATAGCAGTTACATGCTTAGGATTAGGCATAGAATGCTACTTAACTGGATTGCATACATTAAAAATTAAGGAAACCGATCGACTGCAAGCATTGAAAAACGAAATTGAAAAGTTTGGAACTCAAGTTATAATTACTAATGAGACACTAAATATTTCTAATGTTCAAAATTTAAAAACAGATGTGATTGTTAATACATATCATGATCATCGTATGGCAATGGCATTTGCGCCTTTAGCGTTATGTGTTGGTTTTCAAATTAATGATGCAGATGTAGTGTCAAAATCATATCCAGATTTTTGGAATGATTTTAAAAAAATAGGATTCGCTTTAATTGAAAATTAAAATAAAGCTTTAAATACTTGACAACCCCTATTCTGAGATTGTATATTTGCCACTTTCTTAAAAAACAACTAAATGAAATTATCACATTTTCACTTTGATCTTCCAGAAGATTTATTAGCAGAATACCCTTCAGAACATAGAGATGAAGCTAAACTTATGGTTTTAAATCGTAAAGAGCAAACTATAGAACATAAGCAATTTAAAGATCTCATCGATTATTTTGAAGAAGATGATGTGATGATTCTTAATAATACTAAAGTATTCCCAGCAAGATTATATGGTAATAAGGAGAAAACAGGCGCAAGAATTGAAGTTTTCTTATTAAGAGAGCTTAATGGTGAACAACGCCTTTGGGATGTATTGGTAGATCCAGCTCGTAAAATAAGAATTGGGAATAAATTGTATTTTGGCGATGATGATACTTTGGTGGCAGAAGTTATAGATAATACGACATCTAGAGGTCGTACGTTACGTTTCCTTTTTGATGGATCATATATAGAGTTCAGAAAAAAATTAAATGAACTTGGTGAAACCCCATTGCCAAAATATATAAAAAGAGAGGTAGAGCCAGAAGATGAAGAACGATATCAAACTATTTTTGCTAAAAATGAAGGAGCAGTAGCAGCGCCAACGGCTGGATTACATTTTTCAAAGCATTTATTAAAACGTTTAGAAATAAAAGGAGTAGATTTTGCAGAAATTACGCTACATGTTGGTTTAGGAACCTTTAACCCTGTTGAGGTTGAAGATTTATCTAAACATAAAATGGATAGCGAAGAGATTCTTGTAGAAAAACCTGCTACTGATGTTATTAATGCAGCTTTAAAAAATAAGCGACGTATATGCGCTGTAGGAACTACAGCTATGAGAGCAATAGAAAGCTCTGTATCTTCAAATGGAACATTAAACGAATATGCAGGTTGGACTAATAAATTTATTTTCCCTCCATATGATTTTAGTATTGCAAATTGTATGATTACTAATTTTCATACTCCAAAATCAACATTATTAATGATGGCTTCAGCTTTTGCAGGTCATGATTTTATTATAAGAGCATATGAAGAAGCAATTAAAGAAAAATATAAATTCTATAGCTATGGAGACGCAATGCTAATTATTTAAAAACTAAAACCTCTTAACAGAGGTTTTTTTATTACGCTTAATTGAAATATTTATATGTTAAAGTAAAATCCATTCTTTACATTACTTTCACACTTTAAAACTTAAAAAGAATACCATTGCAATAACCAATGTAAAATATAATAAACAATACAATATACTTTTAATTACTTTTGTTGCCTAAATGACAATTAATAAGAAAGACATACGAGCACTTACAAAAGAGCAACTACGAGATTTTTTTGTAAACCAAGGAGATAAAGCATTTCGTGGAAATCAAGTATATGAGTGGTTATGGCAAAAATCTGCACACAAGTTTGACGATATGACTAACCTCTCTAAAGCTACAAGAGAGATGTTAGAAGCAAATTTTGTGATTAATCATATTAAAGTTGATACAATGCAACGTAGTAATGATGGCACTGTTAAAAATGCAGTACGTTTGCATGATGGATTAATTGTAGAATCTGTACTTATTCCTACAGAAACACGAACTACAGCTTGCGTTTCGTCTCAAGTAGGTTGTAGTTTAGATTGTAAATTTTGTGCTACTGCAAAGCTAAAGCGAATGCGAAATTTAAATCCTGATGAGATTTTTGATCAAGTTGCCGCAATAGATAAAGAAAGTAGATTGTATTATAATCACCCATTAAGTAATATTGTGTTTATGGGTATGGGAGAACCTTTAATGAATTATAATAATGTAATTAAAGCTATAGATAAAATCACATCACCTGAAGGGCTAGGAATATCTCCGAAACGTATTACTGTATCTACTTCTGGAGTGCCAAAAATGATTAAAAGAATGGCAGATGATGAAGTTAAATTTAACCTAGCGGTATCTTTACATTCAGCGATTGAGGAAGTGCGTACTTCTATTATGCCTTTTAATGAAACCTTTCCATTAAAAGATTTAAAAGAATCTTTAGAATATTGGTATGCTAAAACTAAACGTAAAATAACATATGAGTATGTGGTCTGGGAAGGAATTAACGATTTGCAAAAAGATATTGATGCATTGGTACAATTTTGTAAATATGTGCCATCAAAAGTTAACCTTATAGAGTATAATCCAATTGATGATGGTGATTTTCAACAAGCAAATAACGAAGCTATAAATAATTATATTCGTACTTTAGAAAGAAATAGAATTGTAGTGAATGTGCGCCGTAGTCGTGGTAAGGATATTGACGCAGCTTGTGGACAGTTAGCTAATAAAACTTAAGATACTTTGAAAATTGTAGAGCAAATAAAACAACCTATTGCGTTCGAAATGGATCTTTTTGAAGAAAAATTTAGAGTGTCAATGTCTTCTAAAGTTGCTCTACTTAATAGAATAACACATTACATAGTTAATCGAAAAGGTAAGCAAATGCGACCTATGTTTGTATTCTTAGTTTCTAAAATGGTTGCTAACGGAGAAGTTAATGATCGTACTTATCGAGGAGCCTCAGTAATCGAATTAATACATACGGCAACCTTAGTACACGATGATGTTGTAGATGATAGTAATCTTAGACGTGGATTTTTTTCTATAAATGCGTTATGGAAAAATAAAATAGCTGTTTTAGTTGGGGATTATTTATTATCTAAAGGGTTATTACTTTCTATAGATAATAATGACTTCGATTTATTGAAAATTATCTCTATAGCAGTAAGAGAAATGAGTGAAGGAGAATTATTGCAGATAGAAAAAGCACGTCAATTAGATATTACAGAGAATATATATTACGAGATTATTAGGCAAAAAACAGCAACATTAATAGCAGCTTGTTGTAGTTTAGGTGCTGCCTCAGTAAAACCAGCTTCTCCTCATACAGAAACAATGCGAAAGTTTGGAGAATTAATTGGAATGGCATTTCAGATAAAAGATGATTTATTTGATTATGGTGAAGATAAAATAGGAAAACCAACAGGCATTGATATTAAAGAACAAAAAATGACTTTGCCACTTATTTATGTGCTTAATAATGTGTCTTCGAAAGAGAAAAATTGGCTTATTAATTCTATAAAAAAGCATAATAAAAATCAAAAACGTGTTAAAGAAGTTATATCTTTTGTAAAAGAAAGAGGCGGCTTGGATTATGCGATTTTAAAAATGAAAATGTTTCAAGCAGAAGCATTACAATTACTTCAAAATTACCCAGAATCTGAATACAAAAAATCACTAGAACTTATGGTGAATTATGTAATCGATAGGAAAAAATAATTTTTAAATTAATTTAGGTTAAATATTTAAACCCAATTTGGGGCATTTGTTTTGAGATGATACTCCCAAATAATTGTACTAAATTGTAATTTCAAAAAATAATTTTAATCTCAGGCAACCTTTAATACAACTTTTACGTCTTTATAAATAGAAGCTTAAATGGAACCAACTTTGAAAGTTATTCAGCTATATAAAAACGAAACCCGGCTTATTAAAAAAGCAATACAAAACGATCGAGAAGCGCAACATTTATTATATGAGTTGCATTCGCCAAAAATGTTGAGTGTATGCAGATATTATATAAGTGATGTACAACATGCTGAAGAAACTATGCTTAATGGTTTTTTTAAAGTGTTTACAAAATTAAAACAATATAAAAATAAGGGAAGTTTTGAAGGATGGATAAGACGTATTATGGTAAGAGAAGCAATTTCATTTTTAAGACAAAAAAAACAAATTGAATTTGCTACAGATGATATAGAAATTTCTACTGCTACTATTACAAATAATATAAAAACTGAAATAGAAGTTGCAGAAATACAGCAACTTATAGATAAACTTCCAGAAGGATATAGAATTGTATTTGTGATGTATGCAATTGAAGGTTACAAACATCACGAAATAGCAGAGTTATTAAATATAAATGAAGGAACTTCTAAATCACAATTATTTAAAGCTCGCAAATTATTACAACAGCAAGTAATTGCATTAAATACAGTAAGTAATGGCACCAATGAAATTTGAAAATAATATTAAAGATAAATTAGAAGAACGCAAATTAATACCTAGTGATAATGCTTGGGAAATACTTCAAGAGCGTTTAGATAGTAATACAAGTAAAAGAACAAAAAAAGGATTCTGGTGGCTCGGTATAGCTGCGAGTTTTATAGGAATGCTGATAGTGGTTACAGTATTTTTTAATAAAAATGAAGATTCAGAGTTGCCAAAGCAATTAGTAGATGTAGAAGAAACTAATGTATTAGATGTAGAGAATACTTCTGGAAATAAAGAAACAACGTTGCAGAACGAAGCTGTAACAGATGTGCCTGATGAGTTTGAAAGTAAAACATTAGAGACTATAGATAAAATTAAAAAAACACCTGAGTTTAAAAAAGAATTGAACTTAAAGCAGAAAGAGATAATTACTGAAGAAAATAAAAATATAACTATTGCACAAACAAAAACCGAAGATGAAATAGATGTTGATAAAGTTAAAGAGACAAAAGTATTAACTATAGAACAACAACAAATCAATGCTATTGTAGCAGAAATTAATAAACTGGATAAAGCTTCAAATACATTAAATATAAATTCAGAGGTTGATGCTCTTTTACAAGAAGCGCAAAAAGAAATTGCATTTAATAAACTATATAATCAAGCTATTAAAACGGTAGATGCAGATGGATTACTTCAAGACGTTGAAGGAGACTTGCAAAAATCGTTTAGAAATAAAGTTTTTAAGGCTTTAGTAGATGGTTATAAAGATGTACGAACTGCAGTAGCTAACCGAAACAACTAATCAATCAAATCAAAACGAATATTAAACAAATTAAAAATCATCAAAAACGAACAGTTATGAGAACAATTACAAAAATATTAATTGTATGTATATGCTATTTTTTTGTACTACAAATTAATGCACAAGACACAGAGAAAAATAATAACAAGGAGAAAATAGAAGCTTTGAAATCTCTTAAAGAAACTATTGAAACAGAAGAGAAAAACCTTTTAAGAGAAACTGTAGAGAGTATTAACGAGCGCCTAGATAAAGGGAAGATTACAAAAACTGAAGCTGATAAATTAAAAAAAGAAGCTGCAAAAAAACATGCTTTAAATATTGAAAATAGAATTGCTATTATAGATAATAAAATTGCTTTTTTGGGACGTAATTCGGATGAAACAAATACTAAAACTGGTGATGATCCTAATCTTGTGATTAGCTTGTTTGGAAAAAGAGATAAAAAAGGAGATGACAAAAATGTATTTCGTATTGGAAGCCGAAGAGATAAACCAAGAAAGTATGACAGACGCACCACAAGTGATTTTGTTTTAGCTTTTGGATTGAATAATGCGATTATAGATGGAGAATCTTTTGATGATACACCTTATGAACTTGGAGGCTCTCGATTTTTTGAAATAGGATGGGCCTGGAAAACACGAGTATTTAAAAACACCAATTTTTTAAGATTAAAATACGGTTACTCGTTTCAAATTAATGGATTGAGGCAAAAAGATAATGTCATTTTTGTACAAGATGGTAACGAAACTAGGTTAGAAGAATTTAACTTTAACCTAAGGAAATCTAAACTTACAAATACTAATCTTGTATTTCCAGTGCATTTCGAGTTTGGCCCATCTAAAAAGAGAGAGTATGACGATTATTTTAGATATTCAACAAGGCATCAATTTAAAATAGGTGTAGGAGGGTATGCTGGGTTTAATATAGGAACACGTCAAAAATTGAAATTTAGAAATGAAAATGGCGATCGTGTAAAAGATAAAATTAAGCAAAATTTTAATACTACAGATTTTATATATGGCTTAAGTAGTTATATCGCTTTTGGTGATACAGCGCTCTATGTAAAATATGATCTATCACCAATTTTTAAAGATCAACTCGTAGATCAAAATAATATTTCGGTTGGCTTGCGCTTTGATATGGATTAGCAAAAGTTTTATTTGAATAGCAGTTTTTAGGTGTGTAAAAATCCTTATTTTTATACACCTAATTTCTGTTTATTTTGATCTCAAAATCCACCATAGATAAAGTTTTTGAAACTGCTCGGTTAGAGGAGGTTATTGGAGATTTTGTTCAACTTAAAAAATCAGGAAGTAGTTTTAAAGGATTAAGCCCGTTTAGTGAAGAACGCACACCGAGCTTTATGGTATCTCCTGTAAAACAAATATGGAAAGACTTCTCAACAGGAAAAGGAGGGACAGTGATTTCTTTTTTAATGGAACATGAGCATTTTACTTATCCTGAAGCTATAAAGTACATAGCAAATAAGTATAATATTGAAGTTGAAGAAACAGAACTATCTAACGAACAGAAAGTAGAGGCTAGTGAGCGAGAAAGTATGTATTTGGTTAGTGAATTTGCAAATACGTATTTTCAAAACATACTTCATAAAACTGACCAGGGAAAAGCAATAGGATTAAGTTATTTTAAAGAACGCGGTTTTACTAGCGAAACCATTAAAAGATTCCAATTAGGATATGCTTTAGATAAATGGACTGCATTTACAGACGAAGCTATTAAAAAAGGTTACGCTCTTAAATACCTTGAAAAGACAGGGCTTACTATTATAAAAGAAGAAAAGCAGTATGATCGTTTTAAAGGGCGTGTACTATTCCCTATTCATAGTATGTCTGGTCGAGTACTTGGGTTTGGCGGACGCATTTTGGCTAACAATAAAAATGCCGCTAAGTATTTAAACTCTCCTGAGAGTGATATTTATCATAAAAGCAAAGTATTGTATGGTATTTATCAAGCAAAACAAACCATAGCTAAAGAAGATAATTGTTATTTAGTTGAAGGATATACAGATGTTATTCAATTTTCACAAAAAGGTATTAAAAATGTAGTATCCTCTTCAGGAACAGCATTAACTCCAGATCAAATTCGTTTAATAAACCGCTTAACTAAAAATATTACTGTACTATTTGATGGTGACGATGCAGGAATAAGAGCATCTATTCGTGGGATTGATTTGATCTTAGAACAGGGAATGAATGTTAAAGTATGTACTTTCCCTAAAGGCGAAGATCCTGATAGTTTTGCAAAGCAAAATACATTAGAAGAGTTAAATACATATCTTCAGGAAAATGCTAAAGATTTTATAAGATATAAAGCTTCTTTATTAATGGAAGAAGCTAAAAATGATCCTGTAAAAAAAGCAGGGTTAATTAGAGATATGGTTACAAGTATTTCTAAAATTCCAGACCGTATTCAAAAAGAAGTATACGTACAAGAATGTGCCCGAATAATGGAGATTAGTGAAGATGTATTGTTTAGCACATTAGCACAAATTGGTAAAAAAGAATTAAAAGAAGCAAACAAAGCATATCAGCAACATCAAAAGCAAACTGCTTTTGATGTTGTAAAACATAAAGCTCCTATTAAAAAAATAGATGTTCAGTTTGAGTTAGAGCATCGTATTATAGAACTCTTATTACTCTATGGTAATAAAACAGAGGATTTTGAAGATTTAGTTTTAAAAGAAACTGAATCTGGAGATTTAACCTTAGAGCCCGTAATACATCAAGCAAGAGTGTTTGAAAAAATATATTTGGATTTGCAGGAGGATGAGATGGAATTTACAAATGAAAACTTTAAAACATTATATTATACCATTATCGATGCTTTAAATCAAGATAAAGATTTTGCAATTGAAAATTTTGTGAATACTGTAGAACCTGATATGGCCGGAGAAATAACAAGTATATTAATGAATGATGAGCGCTATACATTACATGATTGGGAACGAAATAATATTTTCCCTAAAGCAAAAGAACTCGGGATAGCACAATTGGTTAATGAAACTATTTTAAATTTACGACGCTTTTTAATAGATCAAAAAGTAGAAGAGTTTAAACGTGATACAATTAAAAATTCTAATAATAATTCACTATTAGAGGACGTGTCTAATTATACCAATTTAAAAATGCTACTGTCAAGAAAATTAAATCGCGTTTTAGGATAAATAAAAATTAAGCAAGCTCCATATGCCTAGCCTGATTAATTAAATCTACTAAATTAGTAACATTTAATTTTTGCATTAGCCTTGCCTTATATGTGCTTACAGTTTTTTCATTTATCTCTAACTCTCTAGCAATTTCTTTATTTTTTCTCCCAGAGCATAATAGTTTTAACACCTCTACCTCTCGGGTAGATAGTTTTTTATAGTAGCCGGTTTTTCTTTTACCCTGCTCATCAAAAGCAAGACGTTGTGCTAATTCGTTACTAATATAAATACCGCCATTGTGTACTTTTAATATGGCATCTTTTATTGTCTGAGTATCGGCAGTTTTTGCTAGATAACCTGAAGCGCCTGCTTTAATAGTGCTAACAGCGTATATTTCTTCTGGATGAGAACTAAACATAATTACTTTTACTTCAGTAAACTCTTTTTTTAGAGTTCTGAGTGCAGTAATACCGTTAAGTTCTGGTAAATCAATTTCAGAAATTACAACGTCAACATTGTTTTTTGTA